>JBDTEI010000551.1:0-7683 GCA_039922675.1 Microcoleus sp. | reverse complement strand
TCAATCGACCTGCAATTTGCTGTAATTAACTGTAAAGACTTGCCACATATTCGCCGTAACCGTTATAGGGCAAAGTCGGGCGAGTTTCCCACGACCAACTGTTACCCGGGCCGACTACCCGTTCGCTAGCCTGCGACCATCTGGGGTGGGGTTTGTCGGGTTCGACATTTGCTTCAAAGGCGTATTCGTTGGGGCCGATGGTATTCCAAAAAGTGGCGGGCTGTTGTTCGACAAATTCAATTTTTACAATTGATTTCGCACCCTTAAAACCGTATTTCCAAGGAATCACTTGCCGCAGCGGCGCACCATTTTGTTTTGGAAGCCGCCGCCCGTACAAACCTGTGGCAAAAAATGCTAAATCGTTGGCCATTTCCTCGATTCGCATACCTTCGGTGTAAGGCCAAGGATAAAATTGCGACATCAAACCGGGACCGGGAGTAATTTTTGAGTCGTAAAATGAGGTGAAGCGAACAAATTTAGCGTTTGATTGCGGTTCGACATCAGCCATGAGTAATTTCATGGGAAATCCGACCCAAGGAACTACCATCGCCCAGGCTTCTACGCAGCGAAATCTATAAACTCGTTCTTCGATGGGAAATTTTTTGTGGAGGTCGTCAATATCGTAGGTGCGGGGATTTTTTACTAAACCTCCTACTTCTACTTTCCAGTTTTCGGTTGGCAAAGCTTGGGCGGCTTGCCAAATAGATTTTGTGCCGCCGTATTCGTAAAAGTTGTTATATTTTGTAGCTAAGGCTTCGTCGGTAATTGCCCGATCGACTTTCGCAAAGGCAGGATTTCGGTTTAAGCCTGAATATGCTTGGGTTGAGCTTTTTTCCAAAGCTGTTTTTGAGCTGTCATTGCTTTGGCAGCCGGTCAGCGGCAACAGCGAAGCAGTCACGCCAGCACCAATTAAATTGGTCATGAAGCGGCGGCGGTTGAGAAAGGCTGTTTCTGGGGTAATTTCTGAATCGAGAATTTCCCAAGGTTTGGGAATGCGAATTAACGGCATAAGTAATATTTAAAAGTTAGTAGTTAGTTTGGCGAAATTTTCCTAAATTTCAATCTTTCACTTTATTATAGATGATAGATTTGAGATTTACTCCAGAGCAGGGAGGATGACGCAGTTGCAGTATTCGCAATGACAGTATAGCTTACCTAATTCCGTCACTGCCACTGGCGCACAGCAATCTCACAGATCGGTTCGATCGACCTATTAAACCTCGATCGCAGGAAAGTCAGCAATAATTTATGTGCGATCGACCGAAGCAACTGTGGCTAAAATCTAGGAAACAATTATCATAAAGCAAAGATTCAAATTATTTAATTTGTCCACAGGAAGCGGCACGCACCGCCCCGCTTTCCTCCCCCACTCCTCGCTTTAAGTCGGACGGGGGTCTCCAGCGGAAAGACAAATGAGTTACTGCATAAATCCCAATTGCCAGAATCCCAAAAATCTCGATCGCGCGAGGGCCTGCACAAGTTGCGAGTCGAACTTGCTGCTAAAAGGGCGCTACCGAGTTTTTCACACCCTCGGTCAAACTCTCGCTTGCCGCACCTTCCTCGCAGTCGATGAAGACCAACCAGCGCAACCCCGCTGCGTCATTCAACAGTTCTGCGCACCCGTACCGTCAGTCGCCGACGGTCAACACCAGTTCAACCGGACATTTCTGGCTTCGGCCGAGGTGCTCGACAAGTTGGGCAAACATCCGCAAATACCGAAACTGCTGGCATCTTTTGAAGTCGAAGGCTGCCAGTATTTAGTGCAAGAATACATCGAAGGCCGCAATTTGGCCGATCGGCTTTCAGAAAAAGGTGTTCTTAAAGAAATTCACATTTGGTATCTGCTGAGCGAGTTGTTGCCCGTCCTGCAATTTGTGCACGAAAATCAACTGATTCACCGAGATATCAAACCGTCCAATATTATTCACCGCAAATCTTCCCAAACCTCCGCAGCAATAGTCGGGAAAGAGCATCTGCATTCTTGGGATCAGGAATCCGGGCTAGTTTTAGTCGATTTCGGCGCCGCAATTGTGGCTAACAGCGGGCCGCTGAAAACAGAAACGGTGACTGGTTCTGCCGAATACGCGGCGCCCGAACAAATCAAAGGTGAAGCAATTCAGAGCAGCGACATCTACAGTTTGGGCGTAACTTGCATTCACTTATTAACGGGAATGTCGCCCTTTGATTTGTTTGACATCAAAGCCGATGCTTGGGCCTGGAGGCATTATTTGAAAGTACCGGTTTCGGCCAGGCTCGGCCGCATCCTGGATAAAATGGTGCAGCGAGAACCATCAAAACGCTATCTATCGACCGAAGCAATTCTCGCAGACATGAAATACGGCCCGACACCGATAGATGTGATTGTCAGCAAACCCAAGTGGACTTTAGCTTTGTGGGGCGGAGCCGTAGTTGCCCTAATTTCAGTATTGCTGGGTTCTCGCTTGCCATCGACCGTACCAGAGGCTTTCACTTCTGCTGAGCCTGTTTCTAGCATTCCCGACATTCGGTTCGATCCGCCCCCCATGCAGAATTTCAGCAGTGATCCATCGCCGGCAGGCCCCGCAGTGCGGACTCTGGCGGAGCAAGACAACAACCCGGTGTGGGCAGTAGCAGTCACTCCCAATGGCCGCGTCATAGTCAGCGGGAATAACGACGGGACGATTCACCTGCTGCACAAGCGTCATGGCAAAGTGCTCAAGATTTTGGCAGGACATTTGGGGCCAGTGTGGTCGGTGGCAGTCAGTCCCGACGGCAGGACGATCGCCAGCGGCGGCGCTGACGGTACGATTAAACTGTGGAATTTCTATTCTGGCCAGTTAATTCGGACGTTGGGCGGACACACAGACGGCGTGTTCTCGGTGGTTTTCAGTCCCGACGGCCAAGCCCTCGCCAGTGTCGGTAAAGACAATACTTTGAAGCTGTGGCAAGTGGAAGGTGGCGCTGAGTTGGAAACACTCAAAGGGATGCCAGACGAGGTGCATTCAGTGGCTTTCAGTCCCTATAAAGACACTCTGTTTACTGGCAACGGCGACGGTACGATCAAAATGTGGAATTGGAAGACTGGGGAATTCCAAGCCACTCTCACGGGTCATGCTGACGCTGTTTCGGCGCTGACCGTTAGCCCGGACGGTAAAATTTTGGCCAGCGGCGGCTGGGACAATACGGTGAGGGTTTGGGATATCACCACGGATCACGGGCCCGAATCGTCGTCGGGTGAGGTGACTTTTAGCGGTCATACCGATCGAATTCAGTCTCTAGCTTTCAGTCCCGACGGCGCGACGCTAGCCAGCGGCGATTTGAGCGGAACTATCAAGCTGTGGGCGATGGATGGCGGGGAACAGGGCACGCTCAAAGGTCATTCGACTTGGGTGGAATTGGCTTTTAATCCGCAGGACAAAACTCTGATCAGCGGCAGTTATGACGACACGATCAAGGTGTGGAAACTGTCTCCTTGATTGGGGCGAGTGATTGTCCGCGCGCGATGTAAATAATCCCCAACCAGAATATTTGATTTGGTTGGGGATTATTAAGCGATTTCAATCGCCGATTGAAATCGCTGCGACACAAACAATGTCCGCCTCCGCCAACTGTAGCAATAAAATATTTTCCTTCTTCTTTCTTGGTTCTAATTGATCGCTAAAACCAAATTACCCATCGCCCTGCCGCTTTCCTGCAATTCGTGGGCGGCCGCAATCTCGTCTAAAGCAAAGCGCCCAGCAATAACGTGGTGCAAAACTCCAGCTTTCAAACAAGTTGTAATATCTGCCGTCGCTTGTTGATGCGCCCAAGAGTCCATAGCATAAACTAGGACATAATGAACGGTAAGATTTTTGTAAATTAAGGAGTACAGGGGAATTTGAGGCGTTGCATCCGAATCAGAAGCATAAGTGGCGATTGTGCCGTTGCGTTTGAGCGCTTTGAGATTAATTTCAAGATTGCCGGCAAAATCAACTTCAATTACGCGATCGACTCCTTTACCGCCCGTAAATTCCTTAATCCTGGCCACCACATCTTCAGCTTTGTAATTAACAATATAATCGGCTCCCGCAGTTTTGGCAATTTCTGCTTTTTCCGCAGAACTTACAGTCGCGATTACAGTTGCACCGCCCCATTTTGCCAATTGAATCGCATAATTACCAACCGCACCTGCGCCGCCTGCAACTAATACCGTTTTTCCCGTAACAGCACCATCTTTAAACACACAATGGTGAGCAGTCATAGCCGGAACTCCCAAACAAGCACCCGCTGCAAAATCTGTATTTTCCGGCAGCAAAACAGCTTGTTCGCTGGGTACAACAACATATTCCGCCGCCGTACCAAACTGACGAATTAATGTAGCTTCATAAATCCAAACACGATCGCCAATTCGAGAAGGCGACACGCCTTCTCCTACTGCTTCAATTATTCCTGCACCGTCGTTGTGGGGAATGACTCGCGAATGTCGCATTTTGAGTCCCCCCCAACCGCTGCGCTGCTTGACATCGGATGGGTTAATTCCAGATGCGCGTACTTTAATCAGCACTTCATTTGCACGCAATTCGGGAACATCTATCTCGCCAATTTTGAGGACATCTTGGGCATTGCCGAGTTGTTCGTAGTAAGCAGCTTTCACGGTTGTTTTCTCCTCATGGTTTCAATCTTCATAAACCCGCCTCGCCTTACTTTACTAGAGATAATTGCTTTAAAGCCTCTCCCTAATCGGCAGAAATTAAAAAAAAATATTCATTACTCCAATCCTCTTCCTTCTTTTTTTAACTGTCAACTGTCAACTGTCAACTGTCAACTGAATCAAGCAATACCGCCGTTAACGCGGATATTTTGTCCGGTAATCCAGCGGGCTTCTGCGCTGCACAAAAATGCCGTCACATCTGCTATATCTTCAACTTTTCCGAGCCTTCCCAAAGCAGTCATTTGGGTAAATCTTTGGATTTGTTCCGGGGTTTTGCCGACAGTGAAAAGTTCTGTATCCGTGGGGCCCGGAGAAATGACATTTACGGTAATTTGCCGATCGCCCAATTCCTTAGCTAGCGATCGAGTTAGCTGTTCCACCGCGCCTTTTGTCGCCACGTAAGCCCCGTAAGTTGGCAGCAGCATAGCAGTTGTCGAACTGGAAAAGTTGACAATTCTGCCTCCATCTGCCATGCGTTTAGCAGCTTCTTGACAAGCAAAAAACGTGCCTTTGACGTTTATTGCAAACAGATTATCAAACTCTGCTTCGGTAACTTCTGCTACAGGTTTGTAAAGAATTACTCCGGCATTGTTGACTAAAATATCGACTTGTGAATAGGTTTCGAGAGTGCGATCGAACAAATTGCGAAGTTCTGCGGTTTTGCTGACATCGGCTTGTACGGCTAATGCTTTGCCGCCTGCTGCTTCAATCGCTGACACAACCTCTTTAGCCTGCTCAACTCTTTTGGCGTAGTTGATGACCACTGATGCACCTTCTTGGGATAATCGGAGGGCGATCGCGCGTCCTATTCCCCGCGATGCACCGGTCACAATTGCCACTTTTCCTGCTAGTGATGCCATGAGATTTGCTCTCCAATTAGCGTTGATCTAGGTTCCAAATAATTATACTATTTTTTTTACATTCCGGTACATAAAAACAATTAAAATCTAAAATATTCAGAATCTCTGTAGGAATCGCGGTTGCTAATTAATCTCTGTGGTAAAGTAGTATCGGCTGTTAAACTAAAAATCTATGACCGTAAATTCCGAGTTAGCAGAGCAGTATTTGTCAGCGGGCGAGAAACTCCAGGAATTAGGAAAATTGGATGAGGCGATCGCCCAATACCAAAAAATACTAGCACTCGAACCGGATGCCGCTGTAGCATACAGCAAGATAGCTGAAGTTTATTATGCGCAACAGAAATATGTAGAGGCGATCGCCTCCTGCTACCAAACACTGCGCCAACAACCCAATTTCGCCCCCGCCTACAAAACCCTAGGCAATATCCTGCAAGCCCAAGGCAAAACAGACGCAGCAATGCGGGCGTACTCAAAGGCGATCGAATTCGACCCAAATTTGGTTGCAGCTTATGTTAATTTTGGCAGTATGTTGTACAAACAAGGGCTACTCGATGAAGCCATAACTTACTACCAAAAAGCTATTTCTATGCAGCCAGACTTAGGTGCCGCCTACTGGAATTTAGGCAAAGTATTAGAACAGAAAGGGCGAATCAATGAAGGTTTAATTTATCAAAAAAAAGCTTTAAAATTACAGCCAAAATTAGAAAACCCAGGCACATAAATTAATAGCAAAAAACGAGCAACAAAACAACTTATAAATCTCTCTTTTCTATTCCTCTGCGCCCTCTGCGCCCTCTGCGGTTAAAAAGCATTCTCTTTATTATAATAATTATAAAATAAGACCGTTCAAGCAAAATTTCAGTACATTTAGCAGGACAAAGAATATGGATTTAGACACAAAAAATCAAGACCAGCAGCACCCGCAATACAAGCGCGATCGAGCCACCGTCGATAGTTTCTTAGGAAAAGAACCAAACGAGTACAATTTATCAGAATTAGCAAGATTAATTATTCGCTACCGAGGATTTCCCGGCGCTAGAGACATCCAAAGAGACTTAAAACAAGCCCTGCAACAATGGAATCATACCGAAGAAAGTCTTTACGAACAAACTCGTAAAATTCACGCTAAAGGTGAAGTTTACAGGCGGTCAAAAAATGACCAAGAAGATTGGGTTTAATACATTAAAATTGTTTTGTAGTGATAGATGCGGACTCAAGTCCTCACTACGAACTGGCCAGAATCAATCAGGACACAACAAGGTTGTGTCCCGACAAAAGCCCTCTAAACCATCTCAGCCGAAACTGGCATTGCAGGCTGTGGCTGGAACTGGAACAACGAATAAACCACGTTGCGGCGAATCTCCGTCATCATGTCCAAAAACAGCTCGTAACCTTCAGTTTTGTACTCGATTAGCGGGTCTTTCTGCCCGTAACCGCGCAATCCCACAGACTCGCGCAAAGCATCCATTTGCTGCAAGTGTTCCCGCCACAAAGTATCAATTTGCTGCAAGATAAAGAACCGCTCAGCATCCCGCATCAAATCGGCACGGATGGCATTAACTTCCGCTTCCTTCATATCGTAAGCGTTGCGAACTTGTTCGTGGAGGAATGTTTTAATTTCGTCAAATGACAAATCCTCTAGCTGATCCGGAGTCATGTCAGCGAGCAGATAAACAAATTCCTTCACCTTGCTGACAAGTTCTTCGAGTTTCCATTCTTCCGAAGGTAAATCGGGATTGATGTATGCTCCCACGATGTCATCCATCGTTTGTTCGGCATATTTAATTACCTGTTCCTTTGAGTCCAAACCTTCCAAGACTCGGCGGCGTTCCGCATAGATGGCTCGACGCTGATTGTTCATCACTTCGTCGTATTCAAATACCTGTTTGCGGATGTCGTAATAGTAGGTTTCGACTTTTTTCTGAGCGCCTTCGAGGGAACGAGTCAGCATTCCAGATTCGATCGGCATATCTTCCTCAACACCGAAAGCCTTCATCAAACCAGCCACCCGCTCGCCACCGAAAATTCTGAGCAAATTGTCTTCCAAACTCAAGAAAAACCGCGTAGAACCGGGGTCTCCTTGGCGTCCAGCCCGGCCGCGCAACTGATTGTCAATCCGGCGCGACTCGTGGCGTTCTGTACCGATGACGTGCA
>JBDTEI010000550.1:0-5129 GCA_039922675.1 Microcoleus sp. | reverse complement strand
TTTGAGCGACAATGGCATCCTCTTCCTCCTCCGCAGTTCGCGAACTCCCCTTATTTCCGTTGCCGGAAGTGGTTCTATTTCCAGGTAGACCGCTGCCGCTGCAAATCTTCGAGTTTCGCTATCGAATCATGATGAATACGATTCTGGAGGGCGATCGTCGTTTCGGTGTACTCATGTGGGATCCCAACCAAAACAAAGTCTCAGCCGTTGGCTGTTGCGCCGAAGTAATTCACTGTCAGCGCCTCCCGGACGATCGCATGAAAATCATGACTCTCGGACAGCAGCGGTTCCGAGTCCTCGACGCCGTTCGGGAAAAACCCTATTTAGTCGGTTTAGTAGAATGGATTGAAGACGAACCGCCACAAAAAGACCTCCGATCTTTGGGCAAAGAAGTCGAACAACTGCTGAGAGATGTAGTTCGCCTATCTAGCAAATTGATGGATCAGCCGATCGACCTACCGGAAGATATTCCGAGTTTGCCCACAGAATTGTCTTACTGGGTAGCCAGCTATCTTTACGGTGCGGCGACAGAACAGCAAACTCTTTTAGAATTGCAAGATACAGCAGCGAGATTGGAACGCGAAACCGAAATTTTAACTTCTACTCGCAATCACTTGGCAGCAAGGACTGTACTGAAAGATACGCTCAACTAGCGAATTGGCGCAGGCAAAAAGTACGATCGACTTTGCCTGCATTGAAGCCAAAATTACACAGAAATCTGTTTAATCGACAACTTCAAACAGGTTCGGATAGGTTCCTTATAGCATTAAATGCTTGTGTTAGAAAATCTCGACCAACCGAAACCATACGATGCAGTTAGAGGCGGTCAACTGCCACCTCCTGTCGGCGGTGTCGTGCTCGGCGGACTAGCAGGGGTCAAACACCGACTGTCTAGTTCTGTCAGCGAACATCGTATTTCCGCTCTAAATGAGGCTTTGAATTATGGCGAACCAGGCTTAAAAATAGTCATCAAGATTTGTCAAAGCGAAACAGGGCCTGTACAGCGGGCAGCCTGCGATTTGTTGCGAGATAGGCTGAGTGCGATCGCCCGCGAAAAATTACAAGCCTTTGTACCTGCAAGTTTAGATTCAGAAACAGTGGCAGACAGGACTCAAAAAATCTTACAGAACTTACCCAGTGCAATCTCTGAAAAAAATAGCGATCGGCAATTATCAGAAGCACAGTTAATATTTGAGACAACCATGCAGCAAATGCAACCAAATTTGTTGCTATTAGAAGCATTACTCGCCTCTGTAGAGCGCGAAAAATTTACCAGCGAACTGATGAATCTTTGGGATTTATTAATCTTAGAAATTCAGGAACCTCTCAAAGAACTGCGTCAGGCTGTTGGCAGCGCTATTTCCGCCCAACTGCGCATTCAGTGGCAGTACAATCAAGCTGAATCTCAGGCTAATCAGTGGCAGCAGCGAGCGTTGATAGCCCTTCAAAGAGGCGATGAAAACTTGGTTCGACACGCCTGGGTTCGCAAGCAGATCGAGTTAGATAAAGTGGCAGAAGTAAAAATTGATTTAGACGACCAAACTGTGCGAGTAGAAACTCTCAACCGCAACTTGCTAGCTTTGGAAAGTAAGATTACTGAAGCTAATTCTAAGAAAGAGATACTCAAGATGCAGGTTCATTTTGCTAAGGTACAGGAGCAAATTAACTGCACTTTCAGCCAAATGAATAATATATTTTTCCGTCCTTAGTTCTGGAATTCTGCGCGTATATATTGTGTGATTTCAGAGTTGTCTGATGCAAAACTGAATCGCTCCGCTTAAATTTGTTGCCTTATCTAATTTAGCGCCTTCGCGGTTAGCACCGCACAAAAATGCCCCGCTAAAATTAGCACCGCGCAAGTCAGCTTCTCTCAAATCCGCGTCCTGAAGGTTACTTTCACACAAAAATGCTCCTCTCAAGTTGGCTCTTCTAAGACTTGCTCCCCGCAGTTTTACCTCACTGAGATTTGCTCCTTCGAGATTGGCTTCATCCAAGCAAGCATCTATGAGGTTCGCTTCCATTAAGTTGGCTTTATGCAAGTTTGCCCCGGTTAAGTTGACACCAATCATTTTCGTGTCTCCCAAGTTGGCATTTTCCAGGTTTGCATTAATCAGGTCAGCCCCTGTTAATCTGGCACGAGTTAGCTTTGATCCCCTGAGATCTGCCCCATTCAGATCCGCCATTAGCAGACAAGCACTATCAAGGTTTGCACCAATTAAGTTAGCCCCACTTAGGTCCGCAGAAGCTAGAACGATGTCTTTCAAATTGGCGCAGGCGAGACAAATATGAATTAGGAAAGCTTTTGACAGGGAAGCGCCTATCAAATTTGCTTCATGAAAATCTCTTTCTCCGGCTGCGTATCGCTTGAGAAGTTCCTCAGCATTCATCTCGCTAGCTCCCTAAGTATTAATTACCATCATACTACCGATAGTACAGTGTAGCAGCCGAAGATTTTTAAAGTTTCTGTGTGATTTTTTAGCTCTTCTAATGCCGATCGCACTAATGTAGAACAAACATCCGCTTCTACGTCCATAAAGAAAATATATTCTCCGAGCGATCGCTTAGTCGGTCTAGATTCAATGCGACTTAAATTAATACCGCGACTGGCAAAGACTTGCAAAGGTTTTACCAGTGTTCCCGGCATATTGGCAGGTACGCTAAAAGCTAGTGACGTGTGAGTGCAATTGGCAGGCGTTGGCTCTAAATGCGAGGGGGATGCTGATTTGGTGGCGGATTTAATTGATGAGTCATGGGATTTTGCAGCGTTTCCCAGTTTTCCTGCATCCGGGCCGAGTACCCAAAATCGAGTGTAATTGTCGGGATAATCATTAATCGGGCTCGCTAGCACGGGCAATTTGTAGAGTTCGGCGGCTCTGGGGGAAGAGATTGCCGCTATACTGCTATCTTCCAGGTACTGCAACGCTTCGGTGGTTGAATTCGCCGGAATCAACTGAGCCGCCGGGATAAACTTTGCCAACCACAACTGACACTGAGCTAGGGCTTGCGGGTGAGAGTAAACTTTTTGAATCTCGTTAAAACTTTGAGCATTTGACAGCAGCGCGTGGGAAATCGGCAAAACCAAGGCGTGTTGAATGCGGAGTGCATCCAGCCGCCACAGGGTATCTAGCGTTACTGTCACGCTGCCTTCGATCGAATTTTCGACCGGCACAATTGACAAGTCAACCACCCCAGAGGCAGATGCCTCTAGTGCCTGAGTAATGGTTGAATAAGGACACAGGGTGCATTCGGTGTTAGTTTCCAGACTCAACCAATTGACATAAGCTAGAGCTGCTGTTTCTGCATTCGTACCTACAGGGCCGAGATGTGCGAGCGAAATTTTCATAATCAGTAGTTTTACGTTACAAATGTTTGCTTGACTCTCATCAGCCAGCAGGTACGATCAAAAAATGAGCCTGATTCCCCAAAGCTTAGATCCGTGATTTCTCGGATGACATTGCGGGAGTGCGCGAGCTAGTGCGAGACGTATGTCACCTTAAAAAGGTTATACTTTATTAAGATATGCTTACAAATCCTATATATTGATATTTTCTCATGTATATCCGATTTAATTCTTCGCAATCCGTTGAGATCGCCGTACCAGATGAACGGGTTCCCATTCAACATTATCTGCGCCAGCCGAGGCGACTGGTGAACGCCTTAGTCGATCGCACTCGCACAGAGCAGCTAAGCGATGACTGTTTCCGCCTGAAAATGCGGCCGTTACAATTTATGATGCTGAGCATTCAACCCACAGTAGATATGAGAGTGTGGGCGCAGTCTGACGGCACAATCAATTTGGAGTCCCTCGCCTGCGAAATTCTCGGAGTGGGTTATATAAACGATCGCTTTGCTCTCAATCTTAAAGGAAAGCTTTATGTGCACCAAACCAGCGGGGTAACGTACTTGAAGGGAAAAGCCGATTTGGAGGTGCAAGTAGAGTTACCGCCGCCGTTTTGGCTGACACCCAAACCGATTTTAGAAGCAACGGGTAACGGTTTGCTCAAGAGTGTACTGCTGAGCGTTAAACAGCGGTTAATGTACCAGTTGCTCTTAGATTACCGCCAGTGGGCAAGCAGCGAAACAGAGGTAAGATCGAGCGAAATTCCCCAAATATTATCTGTAGAAGGTTGATCTCGTCGTACTAATGAAGCTGTTAATTATAGAAGAAACCAGAAACAATAAAAGCTGATATTTCAGCAATGAAGAACGTCGTAACCGTTGCGCGCGGTTGCTATATTAGTTATACTAGACGATCGAATAGTGCACCCTGAGCTTTGTTGGAGTTGGCGAGGAAGCGAGGAAGCATAGATAGCGGCCGGTCAGTCAAAATCGATTTGAGTCAGCGCTGTATCTCCATCGTCTTCGATAGTGGCCCCAGCCCGAGACCAACCAGTTGACTTGTCTTTTGAAATTTTATGCTGTTGGCCGGGGAGTTCGTGCTGCGGCGGCCTCGTTATTTTGGCCGGTTCGAGAGTCGCGCCCACCAGAATCCGGATTTTAGGCCCGGAATTGCCCAAGCGAATGGTCATCCCGTCCGCCACAGAAACCTGAGCGATCGGTCTATCATCTACATAAGTGCCGTTAGCACCAAAATTAATAATTTCCCAGCCATAAGGATGATTCCACAGTTCTACGTGGTGGCGGGAAACTACAGCACTGTAAATAATTACATCATTGTCGTTAGATCGACCGATCCGAACCACCGATTCGGATTCAAAACACCAACTTTGAACCGGGACAGACTGAATAGGATGTAGCAAAGTTAAGGTAATCATTGATGTTTTGGCACTCCCCCGCCAGACAGAAACGGGGATGCTTGAATAGCCATTTTTTGCGATAAAACCGCAAAAAATTTAATTTTTAAAGGCGTTGTCAGTGCGCCACTACTCCTTCGCTTTGCCGTAAAACTTGAAGTTTTGGCTGCTTGAGACATCTGAACAAACTTTTGATTATTAGCTTTCCCCTCAGGTGCCAATTTTTTTTGTCCTCGGTAACAACCAAACATGATGGTATTAATATGGTGAACTTCGCAGTGATTGACAGCGGTGGGAAGCGCTTGATTAAATGAATCTGGGATGGAGCGGTTGAGCCGATCGCCCATCGGCTCAATTGGATCGTTGGTACAATAA
>JBDTEI010000549.1:0-2823 GCA_039922675.1 Microcoleus sp. | reverse complement strand
TGGCGGTGGATTTGTTGAGGGGAGTGAATGTCTATCTCGTCGGGATGATGGGTGTGGGAAAAACCACGGTGGGGCGGATTTTGGCAAGGGAATTCAAATACCGTTTTTTTGATACGGATGAATTAATTGTTCGAGTTGCTAATCAGTCAATTGCTGAGATTTTCGATCGCGAAGGGGAAGAGGCTTTTCGGGAATTAGAAACGAAGGTGCTCGGAGAATTGGCTGCTTATCAAAATTCGATCGTGGCTACGGGCGGGGGGATTGTTACCCGATCGACAAATTGGGGTTACTTACATTACGGTATCGTGGTTTGGCTGGATGTGCCTGTAGACAAATTGTGCGATCGACTGCGATCGGACAGCACTCGTCCCCTGCTGCGGGATGGTGAACTCAAATCTAAGTTGGAAAGCCTTTTGAGCGAACGAGAGCGTTTCTACGCTCAAGCAGATGTCCGAGTTGGCATTTCCGGAGGCGAAAAGCCTGAAGAAGTTGCGCGTCGGGCGATCGAGGAAATCAAAAAAGTTATCAAATCTCAAACAGAGCCTGATATCAATTGAGACACTCATAAAACCGGTTTCTGGGAAAATAACCGATTTTTGAGGACTTGTGAATTCCGTAAAAATACTGATTTCTGCGTCAGTGTGTCCGTTTTACAACCCAATATTTGCGAATCAACCGGGTTTGAGTGGATGCAGCGCGTAAAATTTATCTAGCAACCGCACCGGACGATTAGAACGTTCTGGCATTGCTGAAACCCTTGCTTTTATTGCTGCTTCTTCCTTCTTCCTTCTTCCTTCGGTCAACTGTCAACTGTTAACTGTCAACTGTCAACTGTCAACTCTTCTGTTGTGCCAAAAAATAAAATCGCCCCACCGCTGAAGGGCTGTAGGGCGCAAGGACAGTTAAACGCTATCCTCATTGTCGGAAAATTTAGCATCAATGTTATCCTCCTGTGTGACGATTTTGCGATCGTCCATTGACTCATCAATTCTCCCGTATCAAAAAATGTAACCCAAGATCGATCGAATTCAACCTGTCCTATTCTAAAAACAATACCTCATGCAATTCTGACGAGCAGCTCCATAAAGCTGCTTTTTTATGGGGACTTAGTTTTTGGCTGCCGGAGTAGCGAGCTCTTGGGAATAACATTTTGAGCAACAGTCGCTACAGATCGATACTACCATAGCGGTTTTCAGTTGCACTCCCAGTTCATGGGTAATTGGGAATAGGGAATTAGTAATCGGTAATTGGAAATAGGGAATTAGTAATCGGTAATTGGGAATCTGTACCTCACGAGGCTGGAAAACTGCTGTAATTACGGCGCGAAGGCATTAATCCCGGTGGGATCTTGAAAAAAACTATCTGTATTTATTGATGAGCGATCGGATAGTTTTCGGCTAAATATCCGTTGCGAGTTGTATAATTTGGTTGGGTGAATTTCCCCTTCCCCATTAAGGTAATACGAGCCTGCCTGTTTTTACAAAAAACTCGATCGCTCCGCCCAAGCCCAAGCCAGTCATAGAAACAGCAGCTAATATCGCAAAAGTCCGCCATCTTTGGTGACCAAATATTTGAATATCGAGTCTTGCCAAAGCTCCGGCTGAAGTCAAGACTAAACCAGTCACAAAAAGGTGCAGCCAGGTAACAACTAGAACTGCCAACAAAGCTCCTACAATAATCGAAATAAAAGCCCCGGCATCACTCGAAATCCACCGCATAATCAATTTTTTTGTGCCCTTCAGCGGGAACGACAAGGCGATAGCTAACACTAAAACAGCAGCTACGGCTAAAAACCAAGTCAGGTGCGGGGGAACATCAAACTCAGATAATTTCCAGCCAAAAATGAAATAAGTAACAAACAGTAGAATTAGGGAAAGCCCAGAGTTTCTTTTCATCCGATATACAAATTATGGGAACTAGCAAAAAAAGATGACCCCACCCAAAAACGGGTACTTGCTAACGAAACTCATGACGATCGATTCCAAAATTTCAGACCAAAGTTTAAGCTCCCAGATTCATTGGTGGAGTAAATCTAAAATCTAAAATCTAAAATCGGCTGACCCCGAGAAATTCGTGTGCAATATTAGAGGTTAGTAGAAATAGCTTGCACCGGACAAGTAGGGATGCACTGCTCGCAGACGATACAGCGCGATCGAGCAAACGTTAGTTTAAAGCTTTCTGGGTCAAGGGTCAAGGCTTCTGTCGGGCAAACCCCGGTGCACAAGCCGCAGTGAACGCAAATATCTTCATCGATGAGAATTTCCCTGCTGGCTAGGGAAACGCCGATGTTTTGCGATCGCATCCAGTCGATCGCCGCTTCTAGTTGGTCGATGTCCCCCGATAACTCTAGCACCAGTTTGCCCACTTGATTCGGAGCCACCTGAGCGCGGATAATGTTGGCTGCAACATTAAAATCCTTTGCCAGTCGATAGGTGACAGGCATTTGGATCGATCGTTGGGGAAACGTCAGTGTTACCCGTTTTTTCACTTTGACCTCGGTAATTTACAAACACAATCTTTCTTATCTTATTGTTTTAACGCACTTGGTCTAATTACTGGTATCAGCCAATTTTCTGATGAGATTTGTCTGATAGTCTCAAAATGTGGTATAATTTGGACTGGTTATTAAAAATAAAAACATAAAAATAAAATCGGCATTTATCTTATGAGTCTCAATTCGCCAAACTCAACCGCTGCCTCCGCAGCCAAAGATTCCGAAACACAAGCCGTCGCGCGGCGCCTCAGAAACTTATTGATCGTGTTAGCAGCAATCGCCCTTGCAATATCCATCTTCTTCGGAGTGCGAACTCAAACGCCATCAAG
>JBDTEI010000548.1:0-5919 GCA_039922675.1 Microcoleus sp. | reverse complement strand
TCTGCTTTAAATCAGCCTACTCAGTGGCGCGGCCGCAAGTATAGTTAGCCGATGACTCAATTGCTTTATGGGCGGGTTTTAGCAACAATTGTTCATTAACAATGGACTTCTTACATAAATTTTTGCTCGATCGGGAAACTGCTGATGTAAGGCAGATTAACACGGATAAACGCAGATAATTTCAATCCACATTTGACACCCGCAACTGGCACAATGTAATTGATTTTAATTGAGATATCTTGAAAACCAAGTATAGAATCATGCAGGCTGAGTATTTGTAGGGTGCGTTAATCTGTCTTAATCTGCGGTTTCCCTAATCGTTCTCCCCTTTTCAAGCCTTCAGCAAAGCTTTAGATGCCGATTCCCCAGCGATTCGGAGTTGCCGCTTCAATTGCAAGTTCAACAGCACCAAGACACTCCACTGACCGAGTATCGAGAGCAAAATTGTAGGTGCTGACGCGCTCTCCAGAATCGAGCCCCCAATGACTGAAAATACCCAAATTAAAGGAGCTGTTTGGGGATTGACGGAAAGCATAGATAAAATAATTGGCGGCAAAATGATAGCGCCTCCGACTGTACAGGCTGCCCAAATTTCCTGGTTTTTGATTTTTGCAAATAGGAATAGCTGGGTGAGGGCGCTGTAAATTAGGATGAGATTTATGAAGGCGATGGTGGCGGCAAAAGCGTTTTCATTCATCATTAGGAAAGGTGTTAAAATCAGTGTCGAACCGATCAGATTGATTGCAATTGCCAATGATGCCGGACTTTTTTCGCTCCAAATTAAATCGAGTATCGGATATCTGCGCCACAATTTATGACTGGTAGGAACGATTTGTTGGCGATATCTCGCCCAATCGTACAAAGCTTGTCTTTCCGGCGTTAAAGCCGCAATCAAAGCTAAAAACACCATCAAATTTGGAATCAACAAACAGATGATACTGCTAGTCCCGTACTTATTTGATTGAAGTGCAAATCCTAAAATTATTGACTGATAGCAAATCACCAGTAAATAACTTTGTTTCTTACTCAAAACAGTGGCGAGCGGGTTGGGAAACCGACGTTGCCATCCCTGCCACATCCAGTAGGTTGCAACCGCAGCAATCAATAAAGATAAGGCGGTACAAGCCAAAAGATTTTCACCAACCTGCAAATGAAACCATTCGAGATTGTTGATTTCTTTTGTTAACCAACTAAGGTTAGAATCGGATGACGGATTAACTTGATAAATTACCTGTTTCAGGACAGCAGCCGGAGACAAAAATGTTAGCAAATCAGCAGCATTGCCGACTGACGGTGCACAAAAAGCTGTGGTAATAAAAGTCAAAACCGCAGCGCTAGCCAACCAAGGTTTAAACCATCCTAACCAACTGGTTGTTAAGCTAAATAACATCGCGCCGCTGTAAAATAAAGCACAGCTAGCTACCATTGCTATGTTGAAACATAAAATATGGTGCAGAGGTATTTGAGCTGCTAATCCGCTGTAGGTATGCAGCGGTACAGCCAAAATTGTTGCTAAATACAATAAAATTGGGACACCGAGAATTTTACCGATCAAAATTTGGGTAGCAGACTGGGGACTGAGGCGAATAAAGTTGAGTGTGCCCCGGCGTTCCTCTTGGTCTAGGTCTGCCACGAGCATATAAGTGCCTACTACTAATAGCACGATCGCGCTACATATGCTCAGCCAAACGAATATTTGTAGCCACCAAGACGGCCAGTTAATGATATAATTTCCTGCCGCATCTTGGATACACTTGATTTCAGTGCAGAATCGGTCATGAATGGGGTAATTACCCTCAGAGACGGGAGAGACAACGGGTATCTGGGCATTCCAAAATAAGAACAGCACCAGTTGACTACTGAGGGAAAGGAAGCTGACGATCGCAATATTGCCCATTTTCAGCCGGCCTTTGAGTTCTCGGAATAACTGGGAATTCCAGTTACCGATTGTGTCTAGTATGTTGAGAATCATAGGTAATAGTTTTGAGTTATGAGTGAAAAATTAGAAATCGCGAGATTTATTTAAGATGCTTGTTTGTGTCCCATCTTGAGGAAGATGGTTTCTAGGTTTTCTTGAGTGCAGTGAAATTCGGTGAGGGGAATGTTAGCATTAACGAGCGATCGCAATAAATTCGCTGCATCTTCCCGGCTTCCCGAAAAATGAGCGCACACCTGCTGAGTTTCCGGCAATATTTCCCAACTTTCTAGCCAAGGAAAGTTTTTGAGTTCCGATGTCAGTGCTTCTAGATCACCCAAAGTTGCCATGAAAATTTGCTGTTTTCCGAGGCGTTGATAAAGTTCTTGCAAAGGGGCGCTTTCGACAAGATAACCGAGTTCCATAATCCCTACCCAAGTGCAAAGTTCGGCTAAATCGCTGAGAACGTGAGAGGATATGACTACGGTCATTCCAGCTTGTTGCACAGCTTTGATAATTTCGCGAAATTGCGATCGCGCGATCGGATCTAAACCGGAAACTGGTTCGTCTAACAGCAGCAACAGCGGTTCGTGAATAATCGTGCGTCCCAAACTCAGGCGCTGTTTCATCCCCCGCGACAGAGTGGAAATTAAGCTGTTGCGCTTGTTGGTTAATTGCACGAGTTCTAAAACTGCATAGATGCGCTCTCGGCGGCGGGGCTGCCGCAAGTTGTATAATCGGGCAAAGTAATCTAAATAATCCCAAACAGTCAAATCGTCGTAAAGGGGAAAATCGTCGGGAAGAAAGCCGATGTGCTGTTTGAGAGTGGGGTTAGATCGATCGCGCAATAAGCGACAGCCGTTGATATAAATTTCCCCTGTAGTCGGTTCTTCAGCGGAAGCCAACATTCGCAGCAAAGTAGTTTTGCCGGCACCGTTGGGGCCGATTAGCCCGCAGATTTCTCCGGCGGCGACTTGCAAATCGATGTCATTGACGGCAATATGGCGATCGAATTGTTTGGTGAGTCCGCGAGTGTCTATTGCTAATTGTTTTGCCATATTTTAAAGGCGAGTGAAATTGGCTGCGTTTCGTGCCTAGTTCCAAAGCTTGCAACTAGCTTAGCCTTTTGATACAGCAGTTGTCACCCGCATTTCGCAAAATAAATTGTTAAGTATTAAAAAGATTTTGAGTTTTGGTAAGGTTGGGAAAAAGGTAATTAATAATTGGTAAACTTATTGCGTGATTTTTTGAGGGATTGGGAAACCGCAGATCGAGGCAGATTAACACAGATACACGCAGATGTTTTTCAAGATATGAAATGGTAAGATTTTAGAAGAATTATTTACACGCTTTTTATTAGAGAACAGATAAAGCACTTAAAGCAGCCCCAGATCCTTCAAGCAACGGCGCGTTAACTCGATTCTAGCTTCTCCATCCTTTGTACTGCGAATGTCAATGTTTGTGGCAAAAAAGTAAGCGTTTTTATTCTTCTCTAAATAACCCACATACCAGCCAAGTTGAGGCTTTGTTTGTTCTCCAAAACCTGCCCAGCCTGTTTTTGCCCTGATTGTGTAATCGGGAGTTTGTTCGACAATCATGATATCTTTAACTAGAGAGAGCGAGCGCTCGGAAAAGGGTAAGTCGTTTTTGTGGAGACGGCGCAAAAATTGAATTTGCTGGTTGGGTGTGATTCGCAGTTCTCCTTCTAACCAAAATTTATCAATATCATCTTTTTTTCCAATATTTTGGTTGCCATAATCGGCTTTGGCTACCCATTTTTGCATTTGTTCGTGTCCGACTCGGCGCGCGAGAACTTGGTAAAACCAGACGGCGGAAAGTTTGATGGCTTCTCTCATATTCAAGTCTCGATTCCAGGCGGGAATTTGCCTTTGAATTCCATCCCAAGTGAGAATTGCAAGTTCATTGGAAATTACGCCGGTTTCTAAGGAAATCAGGGAGTTGAGAATTTTAAATGTAGATGCGGGTAAAAAAGCTGTGCTGTTGCGCTGCGGGTTATGTTGGTAAAGCCGATCGCTATTCAAGTCATAAATGGCGATCGCCCCTTCAATCCCTAATTCTTGAAAGTGCCGTCCAAAATTGGTTATTTGAGCAATATTTCCTCCTCTATCCCCGAATTGCTGCGCTGGAGTTGGTGCGGTTAAGGCTGATTGTGATGGCTGAATTAAAACAGTAGTAATGCAGCTTAATACGATTAAAATTAGAGCGATAGTGCGAAATATTTTGTTCATAAATTTTGATGTATAAGGTGCGTCAGACTTAGGCTGTGTACGAAACAATTAGATTTTCGGCTTGACGCACCCTACAATATATGCTGTTAGCAGAAAAACCACTCCCAAATACAAAGGCAGGTTTTCTACCAAGTTGGATTGTACTCGAAATAGTCGCCACAGCAAACTTTGATCGTTTGGTGTGCCGAAATCTTTGGGAGATCCGCCCGCAGATAGATGTCGAATCCTGACTGTTATAAGGGCGATGACGACTGCGATCGTCCACAAAATGAAAATTACTAAACCCCAGAGTGGGAAAGTCATATTTTTCGGTTCAATTTGCATCATCTTTCTACCTTGCGAAACTATCGCACCATTCGATCGAGCAAATGTTCGATCGCGCTTGGGAGATTTTCGCAAAAACCAGTGTGTACGCGCGATGTCTGAACGATCGTGCTGCGGGGCGCTACGAGCCAGTGAAAGCGCTCTCGGTGCGGAAGTTGACCGATCGCGCCAGATTCCGGGCCGCCCGCACAAATCACGGGAATGACCGCTAGGTGGTTGCGAATCAGTTCCATATCCAAGGTTGAGTCGATCGCCCTCAAGCGCTCTTGGTCAATTTCGATGCGGGCTTCGAGAAATTTTTTGCTACCGCAAGAAACGATCGCCCCGACGTTGATAAACTCTTCGCGATCGACTTTGGGAACGACGCGGATAATGGCGTAATCATACAGACATCGATCGGGCACTAATCGCTTCCTCCAAAAAAATATGTGTTGATTCTAGCCGATTTAACAAATACTCAATATAAGCATCGCGATGCTGGTTGCTATCGCTAAAAGGGGAATTTTCCACCAGCCAAGTATCGGGAATCAGTTGAACGATGTTGCGAATGATTTCTGGCGTTAGCATCTGAGTCATCTTGAAATTTGCCGCTTCCAGATTGCTCGCAAAACGCAGCAGAACGTGGTCTTTAATTGCGGGAAAACGATCGCGACTGCGCGAGAGATAATCTTTCCAGGTGTGGTGGAAATACATCGCCGCACCGTGATCGATCAGCCACAGCCGGCGGTGCCATACCAGCATATTTGCATTGCGCGGCGTGCGATCGATGTTGGTGACAAAAGCATCGAACCAGACAATTTCTGAGGCCAGATCCGCCTCAGATTTGCCCGCTACCGGGTCAAAAGTGATGGAACCGGGGAGGTAGTCGAGGGCGAGGTTGAGGCCTGCACTAGCGCGAATTAAATCTTGAATTTCCGGATCAGGTTCCGTGCGTGCGAGTTCGGGATCGAGTTCCACAAACACGAGTTCGGGGATTGGTAGCCCGCAGGCGCGCGCAATTTCCCCCGCTACGAGTTCCGCAATTAAAGATTTTACTCCCTGGCCCGCACCGCGAAATTTGAGCACGTACATACCGTCATCGTCGGCTTCGACGATCGCCGGTAACGAGCCGCCCTCGCGTAAGGGAGTTACATATCTGGTAGCATTGACTGTTCGCAAACTGGGACTCATTCTATTTTAGATTTTAGATTTTAGATTGAAGAATTGGACTGGACTAGATTGCTTGTGTAAAATTTTGATTGATTCAACCGCAGATGTCAGGCAGATTGACGCAAATCAACGCAGATACATTTTTATTTAAATAGTATAACTCAATAGGGTTAACTTGATATTGTCATTGCGAGGAATCAAGCAATCGCAGTATATATATTTCATAATTTTTCACCGCCTGGATCGTCTTAAGTAAACCGTATTGCTATATAATAGTCGTTC
>JBDTEI010000547.1:0-2887 GCA_039922675.1 Microcoleus sp. | reverse complement strand
GGTGCGGTTTATGCTGCTGATATTCCCGAACCACAAATTAACCTGGAAGTTACGGGGTTGGAACCAAATCAACCCTGCTACCGGATTTTAATTGTGGACGATCGCGAAGACAACCGCCAACTTTTAGTCAAAATGCTTTCTCCTTTGGGTTTCACCCTGCAACAAGCCACCAACGGCAGCGAAGCAGTAGAAATCTGGGAAAATTGGCAGCCGCATTTAATTTTGATGGATGTGCGAATGCCAGTGATGGACGGCTACGAAGCTACTAAACAAATTAGGGCTAGAATACAGAAGAGAGAGCAAAAGCAGCAAGGCAACGCTCAAAAGAGTGTTTCTGAGTTTGAATCTCCGATTCCGAAGATTATTGCTTTGACGGCTAGTACAATTGAAGGCAGGCGATCGTTTGCTTTAGTGGTAGGTTGCGACGATTTTATTAGCAAACCTTTCCGCAAAAATGATATATTTAATACCCTCAACCAACACTTGGGGGTCAAGTATCTCTACTCTCCCTCGACTGATTTCATGTCAAGGCGCGATAATTTATCTGATTCCCCATCTAATGTTGCGCTTGCTTATTTACCCACACTTCCCGCAGAATGGATAGATAACATGAAGCAGGTAATCCGCAGTGCTGATTTTGACTTAATTGCCATGACAATCGAGGAATTAAGGGATGCTCATCCTGAATTTGCCGAAATCCTCCAGGGTCATCTCGATAATTTTGATTACCAGAAAATTCTTAATTTAATTGCCGAGACGGAGGAATCAAATAATGCAGATGAAGGCGGAACAAACTGAAAACTATCAAGCAGATATTTTAGTAGTTGACGATACGCCAGATAATCTGCGTTTGTTGATTAGAATTCTGCAAAAAAATGGCTATAAAGTTAGACCTGTTACCAATGGTGTTTCGGCTATAGATGCAATTCAATCTAGCGCACCAGATTTAATTTTGCTCGATATTATGATGCCGGATATTGACGGCTACGAACTATGTAAACAATTGAAATTACAACCGGAATTCAAAGACATTCCTATTATATTTCTCAGCGCGCTAGAAGAAGGAATTAATAAGGCACAAGCTTTTGAGGTAGGCGGTTCGGATTATATCACAAAACCTTTTCAGGTGAAAGAAGTATTGGCGCGAGTCAGCAATCAACTTACTGTGCGTTCCTTGCAAATGCAATTGCAAGAAAAAAATCAAATATTGACAGCTCAAAATGTCCAGTTGTACGAGGAAATCGCCGAACGCCACCAGGTTGAAATGGAAACGAGGTTGCTGCTGAAGGCTACTCAAGCTATTAGCAAGTCGGAGAGTTTTGAATCGGCTATAGATGTGATTTTAGGTTTAATTTGCCAAACTATTGAATGGAATCTGGGCGAAGCTTGGATTCCTTGCAGTGAGGGGGTTTTAAAATGCGCTACAGGCAGGTATGTCAGCGATTCGAGTTTTGCCCAATTCCGACAGACAAGTTGGGAGTTAACTTTTGCTGCTGGTGTGGGACTCCCGGGGAGGATTTGGCAGTCGCAGCAGTCTGAATGGATCGAGGATGTTTCTACTGCACCGGAACAAGTTTTTTTGCAATCGCCAATTGCGATGAATGTAGGATTGAAAGCGGCTTTTGGCGTGCCAATTTTGGCGGACAACCAAGTGTTAGCTATTTTGATTTTTTATCGGGAAAAATTCCTGGAAAGCCAGCCGCGCTTGTTGGAATTGGTGAGTGCGGTTGCTACGCAGCTCGGTTCACTGATTCAGCGGAAACAAGCTGAAGCAGCGCTGAAATTGCAGCAAGAGCAAACAGAGAAATTGCTGCTGAATATTTTACCGAAACCTATTGCTGAGCGCTTGCAAAAAGAGCAAAAGTTGATTGCGGATCATTTTGATGATGTGACGGTATTGTTTGCTGATTTGGTGGGTTTTACAGAGTTTTCGGCTCACAAAAGTCCGACGCAGTTGGTAGAAATTTTGAACGGGATTTTCTCGGAGTTCGATCGGTTGTCTGAGTTGCACGGGTTGGAAAAGATTAAGACGATTGGGGATGCTTACATGGTGGTTGGGGGTTTGCCGACTCCACGGGAGGATCATTCTGAGGCGATCGCACTTTTAGCTTTGGAGATGCAGGCGGCTTTGAGAAGTTTTAATACCAAAATTGGAGAAAATTTTGAATTACGGATCGGGATTCACAGCGGTTCGGTGGTGGCGGGAATTATTGGGATTAGCAAATTTAGCTATGATTTATGGGGCGATACTGTGAATGTTGCTTCGCGGATGGAGTCGAACGGATTGCCAGGTAAAATTCAAGTGACTGCGACAACTTACGAGCGTTTGAAAGAGCAGTTTGTTTTTGAAAAACGGGGTCAAATTCCGGTAAAAGGTAAAGGAACAATGCTGACTTACTGGTTGATAGAAGAACAAAATAAATCTATTTAGTTTTGAGAGGTCAATTTCAATTAATATATTAAAATAAGATCTAATACCATTTTTCTAAAGTAGCGCTAGATATTACCCCCCCAACCCCCCCTTAGTAAGGGGGAGCTAAGACTTCATCAGCACATCTTTAGAAAAATGGTATAAATGGCACTTTCAGGAGGGATAATCCTTTGCAGACAGTTGAAACAAAATCGCCGACAGCATTGAAAAAAGTTCTAGTTGTTTTAATATCGCTGGTAGCTGTAGCGGTACTGTCGATCGCTACTTTTATCTTAATTCCCGGAGAAAAAACCATGTTTGCTGGAAAAAGACCTGCCAATATCGGCATTGTGTCAGGAAAACTCGCAGCGTGCCCTGCTTCCCCCAACTGCGTCAGCAGCTTCAGTCAAGATGCCGAACACCAAATTGAGCCTTTGGCATACACTTCGTCGGCTACAGAAGCAATGGCCAAGCTCA
>JBDTEI010000546.1:0-3148 GCA_039922675.1 Microcoleus sp. | reverse complement strand
TGTTGTGCTTCTAATTTGATTGAAGTTTTCTACAGTATTTACGAGGGAAGGCATGAAGCCGATTAAGGCGACCATTGCTGCTGCATAATAGGCAATAAATGTTTTAACATCTCGCCAGTTGGCAATGACTGCGACGTAGATTCCGTGGGCGGTGGCGACGCAGACAAATAACAAGTGGGTGTAAAATCCTAGTGTTGCTGTGCCTGCGTACAGCGCCCAGGAAAGAATGAGGGCGAGATTATTTTGAGTTGACTCAGGGCGCATTGCTCGCAGCAAAGCTGCACTGGATAAAATAGTAGTTAATGTCCACAAACTGTACTGCCTTGCTTCTTGGGCAAATAAGATGTGGTAGGGAGAAATGGCGAAGATTGCGATCGCCATCCACGCTACAGCGGGAGATTCAAATAACTCCCAAGCCAGCCAATAAATGGCGGGAAATACTAGCAAGCTAATCACGGCGGGGAAACTTCTCATTGCTGCAACGGAACTGCCGAACCACTGCGCCCAAAATCTGGCTAGTACGTAATACAGCGGCGGGTGTTGGGGGTCTTCGGTGGCTAACGAATTCAGAGTATCCCTTAAAGTTTTTTCGGAATTTATATGCTGGTATTTTTGTAAATCTGAGGGCGAGGTTATTTTCTGATACGAAGTTTTTTTGATAATTTCGGCTTCGGTGTAGCCGGAAACTCTCAGGGAAGTATATGTTTCGTCGATCCAGTAAAATTTGCGATCGAGATTGACAAAGCGAAATAAAATGCCGATCGCTAATACGGCGATTATCAGAAAACCCAACCAATTTCGGGGAAAATTAACACGCATTTTTTAAAAATCTTTTACTTAGTTCGCAACTTACTCAAAATGGTATCTCCATCTTTTAGAGAATAAATTTTTTCAATTTTATAGGGAGTCTTTTTTTCGATTTCTGCTTTTACTTGAGCCGAAAATCCGTATAAAAATATCTCCTTAAAATTTGGGGGAATTTCCAGGGTTTGAGGTGGGAATACTATAAATTTAGTTTGGGGAACGAGCAGGTAACTCAGACTGAGTAAATTGGCGATTTTATCTACACTATACACCCACAAATCTGCAACCAGTAAAGGCTGAGAAGCTGAGTTGATTGTGCGGGCGATCGGGATGTTAATATAAGAACGGTCTTTATTCCACCAAGTGTCTGCCGGCAAATAGATGCAGCAAGAGATAATCCCAACAGATAGCACAGCAGCAAAAGCCAGCCTCCACAGCTTTTGCAACTGCACTGTAACTTGAGGAGATGTGATTTTGGAAGCAAAAAGATACGCAACAGCTATTTGCATTCCTAGATAACAGGGAATCATGTAGCGCGTGTTGAGCGATCGAATTCCCCCCAAAATTATATCTGCGGGTAAAAAAGTCACGACTATCACGCAGGTTAATGTCATAACAAACAACCAAATACGCTGTTCTGTATACTTCAGGAGCAAATAAAAAGAATATGCAACAATTATTAAAATCAAAAGTAGGATCAATCTCGAATACAATCGTGGTACATTGGAGTCTATTCCTAGATCAAAAAATTGCTTAGCAATGTTATACACCCAATTGACAGCTAAGTCGGGAAGGGGAATCTTTAAAGACTGCCATGATGTTTTTTGACTTACATTTTGGGAATTGATTATAAAAATTAAAATCCAAGGAAAAAAGGCAATAATTCCTGTTATTGATGCTAGTAAATACCCAATTAAAGTTTTGTTAAACCGCAGTTTTTCAGAGATTGCTACATAAATGCCATGTCCTAGTGCTACCAGTGCAAATAATAGGTGAGAATAAAATCCCAGCGCTACTGTTACGGCATAAATTGCCCAACTGCTATTAGTTTTGAGACGCATTGCCCGCAGCAAAGCAGCGCCCGACAGCAAAATTACTAATACAAATAAACTGTAAGGTCGAGCTTCTTGAGCATAAACTATTTGAAAAGGCGATACAGCTAGTAAAGAAACTCCCAACCAAGCTGTTAGGGAGGATTCAAATAATTCTAAGCACAACCAATACATACAAGGCAAGGCTAGCAGGCTAAAAACTGCTGACATACTTCTAGTTACAGCTATTGAATCGCCGAACAGTTGCACCCAAAATCTGGTTGCTATAAAATACAGGGGAGCGAGTTGAGGTTCTTCTAATGCTAGACCTTTGACCGTATCGTAAACTGTTTTGTCTGAATTAATCCGCTGGTATTTTTGTAAGTATTTAATTTCTCGAATTTTTCCGTCAACTACTTGCTCAATAAACTCTGATTCTGTATAACCGGAAATCCGCAATGAGGTATAAGCTTCATCGATCCAGTATACTTTTGCTCCGAGATTGCCGAAGCGAAAAAATATGCCGATAATCAATAAAATAATGATTAAATATCGCAGCCATTGTGGGGGAATAGCAGGGGAAGGTTGCGCGCGATCGCTATTTTTAGGAAGTTCCATAAATCAATAATTAATTAAATTTTAATGGCGACGATCGATTCATTCAAAAATATATATCTTAGGGGCGGGTTCGCGAGCGATTTTGTCACCTACAAACAATCTCGATAAATCCGCCGCCGCCAAACCAATAACCCCTCGAAACATTCCGCCACCGGTTAAATTCAATAGACCTCTTGCAAAAATCCGAAAATACCCTGAAACTATCTGCGTCAATAGGTGTTTATCTGCCCGATATCTGCGGTTGCTCTATGACTCGAAGATTTCTGCAAGAGGTCTAATGAATTCTGAATTTTTAGGTTGGTGGGGGCGGGTTTTTAAGATACCTCGTTAGGTGTCAAAGATTTTGGCGAACCCGCCCCTAAAAATTCTGGTTTTTACGATTTATGGTTGTTACGAACTTCTATTCAGAGGACACAAGTCCGAACCCTCGAACGAAAGAATGATTAATCGTCTACTCCTTCAATCGGTGCAAAACCTTGCCGCTGAATATTTTCGGTAATTGTGCGCGGTTCGAGGAATTGCAGCAAATAATCCGGGCCGCCGGCTTTGGAACCAACTCCCGAAAGTTTGAATCCTCCGAAAGGTTGGCGGGATACCACTGCGCCGGTGATTCCGCGATTGATGTACAGGTTTCCGACTTCAAAATCGGCTTGGGCGCGATCGATATGCGAAGGCGTGCGAGAATACAATCCGCC
>JBDTEI010000545.1:0-2651 GCA_039922675.1 Microcoleus sp. | reverse complement strand
GACTGAGCCATGACTAACTGCTGGTTTAAATAAGGGCTGATCACCACGATACAGATCGAAAGAACTAACAGTAGTATGTGTCTAGCGCGAAAAAGGCGTTTTACGGATCTAGGGCTCGTAGAGTCTTGCACGATTTATTTAACTCCTGAAAGTTTAATGTATTTGCGAATCTGCGTTGTTTGTTGTGCCAATTCGCTGCAAGATTGCCTCGCGTGCTCTACCCACTAGCGAATCAGTTGACCAACGTGTATCTTACTGCATACAGAACTGGTGTCAAGGCTTCGGGTTGAATACTGTGGGGAAGGGAAAATTATTTGCCAGCCCAATTCGTGCTGCGGTTGAATTCGATCGGGCTTTTGTTTGACACTATAGTTTAGTACGGGATTTTGGATGCAATCTGAAATCTCAAATTTATAACACACATCAAGCAATGATTACTGAAATTTTCCCTTTTAGTTTTGCCATAGACGCAACTGCGATCGCCGGTGCGTCATTATGGTCTTTAGCCCTGTACTGGGGCCTGTCGCCCATCACCGAATGGGTAATCCTGCAACTCAACCGCTGGATGAATTTTGCCGAAAGATCCCTCTACACATCCGAAGCCGAGTTTGAAAGAACCCGCCAAGCCCGAGAAGCTCAAAATGCCTTTTACGCTTCACTGTTGAGCATTCTGCCCTTTTTGATTGTGGGCGGATTGTGCAATTGGGGCGTCGAATTGTCGTTGGGTACCAGTTGGGCGGTATCTATGGGGACGATCGCCTGTATTGGCGGCGGCGTGTACGAACTCGGCCGCCGAGACGGTGAGTCTTAGGCGATTTGAGATTTTGGATTTTGGATTTTGGATTTTGGGTCGATATATTTGGGGATTCGCAGGGATCTAGAATGGGCGATCGTCTTAAATCCAAAACTCAAAATCTAAGATTGATAGATCAACCGCAGATGCTAGGCAGATTAACGCAGATTAACGCAGATAATTTCAAGAAGAGCGAGCGAATGAATGGAATTCAAGTCTAAAATTGATTATATATTTCAACCGTAATTCGACTCAGGATGTTTGCCTAAAAGCCGCAGTTGCCGTTCAGTAGCAGTAGCGAGAATTTCGGGATTAAATTGCCACGGCCAAGGCGAAAATTTCTGCGCGATGTTGCGGTGGGAATAATGCACTTGCAGCATATAGCGACTACCATCGACGGTGGTATTTCTGCCGCCAGAGTGCCAAATTTCACTGCGGAAAAACAGCACATCTCCAGCTTTGCAGACAACTGGTTCTAACGAGTGTCCGTTCCAAGTTTCTTCGCCGCGATCGGGTTTTCTACCAGATTTGTGACTACCGGGAATAATATAGGTAGGACAGAGGTCTTCTGTGATGTCGCTGAGATAGAAATGGGCTGTACAAATCCATACTGGCAGTTGAAAAGTGCGATCTGCAAACACGCTTTCGGGCAATGGCACAAACACCTGATCGACGTGGACGCGCCAACCATCATAACCGGGGCCACTTTTCCACGCAGTCATGCCGATAATGTGGCAATCGCTGCCCATCAAGGCTTCTGCCAATTCAATGATACCAGGTCGATCGCTATATGAAAGCCAAAGGCGATCGCGATTAAACACGCATTTAAAATGTTTGTTCAATTCACTCCAACTGCTACCATCGAGTCCGAAGGGTTGCAGGCGATCGAGTGCTTCCCTAGCCGCCACCATTTCCGACTCGTCGAGCACACCGGGAATCAGCGCAAAACCATCTTCATGTAAGGCCTCTACCGCGCCCGCTGTATCGGAAAGCTCACAAATCTTTTGCTGATAGCTGAAAACTTCGCTCAAGGTGCTTGCGTTCATAATTCAAATTTGAGTAAAATTATTAACTGTTATTAAATTAACACTGATTCGGACAGTTTCATGAAGTGGAGGAGTGAGAAACCCGGTTTCTACGAAAATTTAGCGCCGATGAACGAGAAATATACAAAGAAACCGGGTTTCTGAGGTGTGCAACTGTAATTGTCATTGCAAAATAAAGTCCTGCCTGGTATAATTCACACTTATAATTTGGGAACTAAACCAAATGAAATACCAACCAGAACCAACATCATTAAACCAAGCCCGCGCCGCCTTCAAAGAAATCTGGGGATACGACGACTTTCGGCCGCCACAAGGAGAAATCGTCAGCAGTTTGTTAGCCGGAAAAGATACAATTATAATTATGCCGACAGGTGGCGGCAAATCAATCTGCTTTCAACTACCAGCTTTGTTGCAAACAGGCTTGACTTTGGTAGTTTCGCCGTTAGTCGCCTTGATGGAAAATCAAGTGCAAGAATTGCGCGATCGCAATTTGCCCGCTTCTCTCCTCCACAGTCAATTGCCCGCACAGCAGCGCCGACAAACAATGCAATCGCTGCAACAAAACAAGTTGAGATTGCTGTACCTGTCTCCCGAAACATTGCTCAGCAAACCAGTCTGGGAAATTATCAGTCAGCCCCACATCCCAATCAACGGTTTAATATTAGATGAAGCTCACTGTTTAGTCCAGTGGGGCGATACTTTTCGACCAGCTTACCGCCGTTTGGGAACAGTGCGACCGGCTTTGTTGAAAACTAAACCGGAAGGTAGTAAAATTGCGATCGCAGCTTTCACCGCTACCGCCAACCCGGAAG
>JBDTEI010000544.1:0-9676 GCA_039922675.1 Microcoleus sp. | reverse complement strand
AGGCATAATAGAAATTGTGCCTGAAGAAAAGGCAAAACGAGGGACAGTAGTTCAATTGGTTAGAGCACCGCCCTGTCACGGCGGAAGTTGCGGGTTCGAGCCCCGTCTGTCCCGTTCTCTCGTAAATATAAATTCTAAGCAGTTCAGCTTTGTAAAAAAGCTGAACTGTTTTAATTTATACTCAAGGATAACTCCTTGTACGATCGGCAAGCGCAGTACAAGGCTGGATTCTAACCAACCGCAGAAGGTATATTGTGTCAGTACGCACAGAACTGCTACTCAGTCTCAGACAGGAAGTTCTCGGCCCGAGAGAGTCTTGTTTCGAGGTGTTACCCAGTACCCAAGACCCCCGTAATGACTTCATCACCGGTGTCCTAATCCCGCGAGATGCTAGCGAGGAGGATGCTAAGGAAATTGAAGCAGAGGCTGAAACTTTAGGGATTGGGATAGATGAATGCGGCGATGACGATTCCGATGAAGAAGCCCCAATTGCAGCAGCAGCCCCGATTTTAGATCCCAAATCTTTACCCCGTTCTATGGGGATTTCTTTTATTGTCCGCGCTACAGATACAGGGAAACCGCAGATAGCTTTTTGTGCAACTTGGGCGCGGTATCAAGATGAAAAAGATCCGCAGGGAAAACAAGTTTTCAGGCGACTTCCCCATTGCTACCTAACTCCCAAAAAAATATCTGTAGCCGAATTTTTACCAATCCCAGAAATAGACGCGGTTAACATTACTCTTCGCAGCGTGCGCCGGAGTGACAATACTTACAAAGTATCGATTTATCTTGTCAATGAAACTTCTCTGATTGACCCGATGGAAGAGTCGGGAAAACGGCGGTTTCAGACAGGCGATATGATTTTTCAGCCTCAAATTCGAGTCGTTTGTGCAGAAAATACTGAGCTGTTACCTTTTGATAGTTTTGAGCCGGCCCAGGAGGTTCCTGCTGCGGGAAGTCTTGAAGAAGAAGATGAGTCGTTAGCACTGATCTATCGAGATTATCAAGCTTATGCGCGGGGTCACTTGTGCGCCGCTGTCTGGGCGAAAATCGACCCTGAACGTCCTTGTCAGGTAGAAAATCCCTTGCTGTGGATTGACGCAGAAGTTGTCGATTCTGAATACGGAAAAGAGCAGCGGCAAAAGTTTGCTAAACCTGAATGCCGAACAGAATATGTCCCTTGTTATCCGATTCAATCTCCAGAAATTGATTGGGATTTGGAAACTGGACATCCTCCTGAACTCAGGACAACTGCATTAGCCCAAACCTGGAATCCGATCGCAATTCGGGAGGCGCTGCAACCTCTTGTCAATGGATATGCAGCTTGGATCAGTCAACAAGCCACAGCAGTCGATCGCTTGGAGAGTAGATATCGCAGGGCCGCTAACCGACACTTAGCAAGCTGCGATCTAGTGATGGCAAGAATTCAAGAAGCGATCGATCTGATCGCTGAGGATGAGGAAGTTAGGCTGGCTTTCTGTTTAGCTAATAAAGCGATTGATTTGCAGGCTTCTTGGAAGGGTAAGAGTGATGAATTTAGATGGCGACCTTTTCAACTTGCTTTTGTGTTAGTGAATATTCCGGCGATCGCCAATCCACTCCATAGCGATCGCGCAACTTGCGACTTATTGGCATTTGCGACTGGCGGCGGCAAGACTGAGGCTTACTTGGGTTTAGCTGCTTTCACTATGGGATTGAGAAGATTGAGGTCTCAGAGAGATACCGAGGGCGATCGTACCGGACACGGTATTAGCGTAATTTCTCGATACACTCTCAGACTCTTAACAATTCAACAGTTTCGTCGTGCTTTAGGCTTAATTGTCGCCTGTGAAGTGTTGCGAGTTGAAAATTTAGGAACCAGTGCACCTGTCGGTTGGAGACCTCAAAACTGTAGCCTCACAGACAGTAACATTTGGGGAACTACGCGCTTTTCTGCCGGATTGTGGGTTGGGGGAAGTGTTACGCCCAACAGTCTAAAAGGATTGCCACATCTCAGAATTGCGGGTGCTATTGATGCCCTCAAAGGTAAAAAAGCAGAGGGAGAACCCGCTCAGATTCTTAACTGTCCTTGTTGCGGCTCAATTCTAGCTGTCCCAAAAGATGGTTTGAGTGCAAAACAAGACGGACATACTATTCATTTGGTCATCAAAGGCGAAGTCAACCCCAGCTTACTTGCTCGCCACGTTAGACCTTTAGACGAAATGGCAGAAGCTCCTGTTTTTGCTGTGTCTAACAACAGCAACGCTGAAGGTTACATCACTCTGTCAATAAATTTTAACTTAAAAGAAGGTGTCAGAATTTTATCGGGACAATTAGATGATTGGTGGGGGAATCAGGTAAAACCTCACTCAATCGATACAGAATTAGTGGCATTCAGAATTAGCAGAGCGGGATATTTTAAGAAAGCTTATAAAGGCAGCCGCGGCACCGAAAACATCGAAGATTTTGAAATTTACTGTCCCAGTCCCAACTGCTACCTCAACACGGCAAAACAATGGAATGAAAAAGTACCCATTCAATTTAACCAAACATACAAGCCTCTATTCAACACCCCAAATAGCTTGGTTTGGGAAAATCAAATGGCAGCTTTCAAACAAAGCTCGCACTCTTCCAGAATCCCAATTTCAGCATTTACAGCAGACGACCAAATTTATTCGCGCATTCCTTCTTTACTGGTTGCTACAGTAGATAAATTTGCCCGTTTAGCATTTGAGCCAAAAGCAGGCTCTCTTTTTGGCAACGTCAATCGCTATTGCAGCAGAGAAGGTTACTATCGTGCGAATGCAGGAGTTGAATCAACATCTCAAAAACACAAAAAAGATGTGCATCCGCTGTTACCGCCTGACTTGATCTTACAAGACGAGCTGCATTTAATTGAAGGCCCACTAGGAAGCATGGTAGGGCTTTATGAAACGGCTGTCGATACTTTGTGCGAACAAATGTATCGCGGTCAAATTGTCAAACCTAAATATATTGCCTCTACTGCAACGGTACGACAGTCTCAATCGCAAATACAATGCCTGTTTGACCGGAATGTGTTTCAATTTCCACCGATGAGTCTATCAGCAGCAGATAGCTTTTTCGCCAGAACGCCAGCGAATGTTCACCCCATAGATACTGATGAAAACGATCGACATCCTAGCGGTCGCCTGTATGTTGCTGTGTGTGCTCCGGGTAAGGGCGCTCAAACTCCGATTGTTCGGCTTTACTCATCAATGCTTCAAGGTATTTGGAAACTGAGACAAGGAGAATATAATGACACAGATTGCGATCCGTTTTGGACGCTAGTTGGTTATTTTAATGCGATTAGAGAGTTAGCTGGAGCCTTGACTCTTTACCGCCAAGATATTCCTGAACGGCTGAAGTATGTAGCAGACGTTAGAGGAGTTACTCAACGAGAGTTAGGCGAAGAAATAGAGCTTTCCAGTCGCAAGGATTCGACGGAACTGCCAGGTTTATTGAGCAGCCTCGCCCAATCATTGCCTGAAGCAAAAGATATTGTTTTGAGTACGTCAATGTTTGGTACAGGTGTTGATATCGATCGCCTAGGTTTAATGATTGTCAACGGTCAGCCAAAAACTACTTCATCCTACATTCAAGCTACAGGTCGCGTCGGTCGTTCTCAAGGAGGTTTAGTCATTACTTTCTTCAGAGCTAGCCGTCCGAGAGACTTAGACCATTACGAGTTTTTTACTGGGTATCACAGGGCTATTTATCGCTATGTTGAACCGATTACAGTCACACCATTCGCTGCTAGGGCTAGAGAGCGAGGCATGGGGCCGATAGCCGTCGCCTTGCTGCGCCAAGCCAGAGAAATTCAGGGTATACCTGTTTTAGGGGAATGGGCAGCAAGAAACAATGCTTCTGTGATGCAAAATAATCGCAACTTAGCGGCGGAATTAGAGGCGATAAATCAAGTAATTAACAGGCGATCGCAAATTCAACTGCCAATTCGCCGCCCGCCGGAAGATCAGGTCGATCGCGAAGTGCGAGCAGGCTTCGATCGCTGGAAAACAGTCGCAGAAAATGAGAACAATCTGGTTTATGAAGAATATGCGATCGATAAAGATCCAACCAAGCCCGTTGTCTTAGGAGATGAGCAACATCAAGAACGAAACTTTGCCGTCGTCTATCGGAATGCTCCCCAGTCATTGCGCGACGTAGAAGGAATGACACGCTTTGGCAGCATTCCCTCCAATTATCAAAAAAACTCAAAAAATCAACGAGGTTAATTATGGCATCAAAAGGTCAATCTCTGCGGCCTTCACAGTACATTACAACTTTTGGGCCCGGCAGCATTCTGGAAACGCCAGACGGCCCGGTTGCGATCGCCTCTCCCAGCCATTCCCGGCTATTTGATAATATCCATCCTGAGATTTATGAAATTCGAGACTTGCGCCTTTCACAAACTCTGCTGAATAACAAAAAAATCTTTCGGCTACCATCTAACGCTGAATTAGGATACAAAGAAAATTTAGTAGTATATAACGCTTATAATTTTCCGAGGTGGTCTCTGTGTCCAAATCACGGCATTCTTTACAGATACGAAAATCAGTCTTTAATAGATTGTCCTCACTGTCCAAAGAAACGCACATGGGTAGACGCATGGGCGAAGTCTCGCGAAGAAGCCGTTCGCTTTGTTTTAGCTTGCTCCCACGGACACGTTGATGAAGTTCCTTGGGGTTCGCTCATGAAACACACGGCTAAATGTTCGGGTTCAACTTTTTACAAGTGGGAGGGCGGTGGAGGTGCAATCAAAAACATTCAGATTACCTGTCCAAATTGTGATGCTAAAGAAAACTTTGGAAAGGCTTATTCTAGAAAGTTTCCATGTAGGGGTAAATTTATAGAACGAGGCTCAGAAGAAGGTACTGGATGTGGAAAGCCAGCAAAAATAATTCAACGCGGTGCTGCTAATTTGCGAGTTTCTGAAATCAGGTCTGCACTGACAATTCCTCCATTAGATACGGCTTTACACCGTTTGCTTCAGAGTCGTGCAGTGCTTGATGGGATTTTAGGATCGATCGTACCAATAACTTCCAAAAGTCTGCTAGTTCAGCTTTTGGATAACTTAGTCAGAAGACAGCGACTTGACCAGACAATTGGTGCAACTATCAAGCAGTATGATGAAGCTGAACTCTTGGGAGCTATCGCGGATATTTTAGGAGAAATAGATAATCCTAGAGAGTTGACAGAAGCGACACTCAGACAGGATGAATTTATCAGTTTGCGGAACGCTGCCTGTTATGGTGCTCCTCCTCAGAGATCGGATAAACCAGGAGGGCCGAATCAATTTGAAGTCTACATCGAAAATGTGAGAAAATTTAACTTAGATTCAGGTCGAACTTTGAGGATAACACCGCTGAGCCGATTGCGAGTAGTAATGGTACAAATTGGCTACACCCGACCAATTGATGCAGACAATGAAAAAAATCAGCCGAAAATTGTCCCGGTTGAATACGTGCCTCCAAACGAGCGTATTGCTTGGCATCCGGGAGTTGAATTGTTTGGTGAAGGGATTTTTATCGATTTTGTATCAGATCGCGAACCTCAAGGAATTTCCGAGCATTTCCCTTTACAAGGAGAAGCCTGGAATCGCTGGCGACGCGCCTATAATGCACCCGAAGGCTACCGAAAAATCAAGGCTATGCCAGGAACTCAAGAAGAGTATTTGCATCCTGTTTTTGTGTGGTGGCATACACTGTCTCATCGTTTAATCACAGCACTTTCAGTTGATTCTGGCTACTCTAGTGCCGCCATCCGAGAACGAGTTTATACCTCTACAATTAACAATAAAACAACGGGAGGTGTGCTGCTTTACACTGCTCAATCGGGCGGTGACGGGACACTGGGAGGATTAATCGGTTTAGTTCCCCATTTCGATCGCATTCTTAAATCTGCTCTTCGCAATATAGATGCTTGCTCCAATGACCCGATTTGCATTGAAGAACAATTTGGAGAAGACAAGGTAAACGGTGCTGCTTGCTATGCGTGTCAGTTAATTTCTGAAACTTCCTGCGAACACAGAAATACTTTACTAGACAGGGGATTGTTACTAGACAATTTACCGTAAAAAATATCCCATACTTGCATAATAAGCTTGTACTTGCTCGACAATGGGTTTGGCGATCGCCTCAGCTAAAAGAGGCGGCACAGAATTACCAACCAACTCAAACATTCTAGTCATAGGTGCATCAAATACAAAACGATCTGGGAAACTTTGCAGTCTTGCCGCCTCTCTCACAGAAATACTTCTAGTCTGAGTTGGATGAATATAAGCTAAACAGTCTTTCTGCATATGTGCTGTTAACGTCCACGACGGTTTATGCGATTCCAATCGTCTGTACTTGTCCTCAAAGATTTTATCGCTATAGCGTTTAAGCTCGTCAGGTATATTTTTATACTTTCCTCCTTGAGGCATGATGCTAAATATATACAAATCTTTGTCATTGTGAGCGCGACAAAGATGATTCATTACTGTTTTGTCAGATTGGCTTCTCATCAACTTTTGATATTCGGATTGTGGCCCGCACTTGTAATCTGTGGCAGAGTCAACTTGCTTTGGTGCCGTGTTTTTTGTTTTTAAGGACAGACATTTAGGCTCTAATTGCGGTAAATCTTCAATAGCTTCTCCCACAGAAATCGGAGAAGCTGTATTCGGTTCGGGAAACTCAAAATTTAGATTTAAATCCTTGCGCCGCCCGACGATGAACAGGCGTTTTCTGATTTGAGGTACGCCGTAATCTGAAGCTACTAAGATTTTTGAGCTAATATCATAGCCTGGATAGTCGCCATCTTTTTTGTGTAGTCCTTTTTCCAAATCTTCTATCAAAAGAGGAAATATCCAGTGGTTGCGGAGATAATTAACATTTTCAATTACAAAAAAAAACGGTTTATAATATTCAAGGAATCTAATAAAATCTTCGTATAAAAAGTTTCTAATATCGTTTTCTATATCCTTGCCTAAAGACCTCATTTTGCCTTTACCAACTACTGAAAATACTTGGCACGGCGGCCCGCCAATTAAAATATCAACTTCTCCGGGATGCAAACCAAGTTCACTTAAATCTGTAATGGATTCGATCGGTTTGGCATCAAGCTTGAGCTGGCAGTCAGGGAAGTTTTTATGATGAGTTCTGATGGCATGGGGGTTTTTATCAATACCTCCTAGAATCTCGCAGCCGGCATTTTGAAAACCTAAACTCATCCCGCCTGCACCGCAGAAGAGATCGAGTACAGTAGGAGCTTTGATTGTGGGCTTGGTTTGCTTAGGCATCAATCTGGACAGTCTTTCGGGTAAACTAATTACTACGTGGTATAGTTTACTCGAAAATGCTGGAAAAAAACTCCTGCTTTTGTAAAAATGGTATTACAGCACTTTTGCTGGTAAATTAAGTACAAAGAAACCGATTTTGCTCGGACAGCGGTGTCTGCTCAACCCGTCCGGAAGCCCGGTTTCACGCCTATGTACTCGATCGCGCTGCAATCTGCTGTATCACCGGACATCATTAATACCAGTTTAAAAAAAGAATGCGACTGCAAGCAAACTCCAAACGCTTTCATTGATTTCCAATTCTAAAATCTAAAATCTAAAATCTAAAATTGTCTGGGGAGTGAGAAAATATGCTCGTTACGCCCATTAAGCCGTCACCGGAAACAATTACACAACGGATAGTATTATCTAATATCAGTTGGCAGACTTACGAAAGCTTATTAGCAGAAGCGGGGGACAAGAGATCCTCGCGATTTTATTATTCTCAAGGAGTCTTAGAAATTATCATGCCATCATACTTGCATGAAACTATTAACTGTTTACTAAAACAGTTTGTGACTACTTTAAGTGACGAATTAAAATTGAAACGTAAGGGATTTGGTTCTACGACTCTCAACCGTGAAGATTTAAAACAAGGTGCAGAACCAGATTCGTGTTTTTATATCCAAAATGTCGATCGCATTCGCGGCAGAAGAATTAACTTATCAACCGATCCGCCACCAGATTTAATCATTGAAGTAGATCTCACCAGTCCATCTACTAATCGGTTTGTTATCTACAAAAGCCTTGGAGTTCCTGAAATATGGAGATATCTTGGAGAGACTGTAGAATTTGTTCAACTTCAGAATGGAGAATATGTAATCTGTGAATACAGCAATACTTTTCCGATTGTTTCTGCGGAGATAATCAATCAATTTTTGCAGATGGCCCAGACGGAGGATGATATGACGATAATTGATGCTTTGCGAGTATGGGTGAGAGAGAAATTGCGATCGCCCTCCGCAACAGAACAATAATACTTAAACTCTAGCCCCTCGATCTTCTTGAAACCATCTGCGTTAATCTGTGTCTATCTGCCTTAAATCTGCGGTTTCCCAATCAAATATTTCAGACTCACAGATACGAGTTCAGAAAAGGTCGGGCGATCTGATATGTCAAAACCAGGACGATCGGCACTAGGATCGGAATAGCAACCAACAATCCCCATTTGCCAAACCTCAGCTTTTGACCGTCCGATTTGAACAGGAAAATCACAGCGACAATTCCCATGATTACCCAGAGGCCGCCGAAGCCCATGAAAACTGTATATCCTGCATCTTGCATTGTTTTTACCTGCTTTCGATCAATCAATCTTTAATGTTAGTTGCAGTTGGTTCCTGCTGAAATCTGCAAATCGGTCGATCGCACTTAACTCAATATGACTCATTTTCAGTTAGACCGACAGCGGCCTTGAACATCGCACTCGATCCGCGCAGTTCGATCGCTCATAATAGTTGCTAAATCCTGCCTTCCCGTCAACCTCAGCCGCCAGTTAGCCCAAATTCCGTACAACCAATTAGCGATCGCCCCAATCACCGGCAACTTAGTAACAGCATAAATCCATCCCATCCCCAAAATCTCATAAATACGGCGAAAAACCTCCACATTTTTAACCGTCGTACCGTCGGGTAACACCGCGTGAATCCGGCCCATCGCCGTTTCATAGTCAACTCCGCCGTGGGCTTCCGGGTTGTAGCCATCCTCCGCGATATCCACAAACGACACCAAACCTCGCCCTGCATCCCGTTTCTTCAAAAAATTCACCTCTCGCACGCACAGCGGGCATTCACCGTCGTATAGCAATTCGATTTGCCAAGAGGGCTTAACCTCAACAGATTCGGAAAACTCGGTTTTAGCAGCAGACATAGGGAAATATGTTTTAAGAGCGATCGCACACAAACATTTTACAAGAATTAATAATTATCAGGTACACCTTGGGCACTCCTGCGACAGTTATTTGTGCTTTGAAAAATAGTCCCAAAGGTCAATCAAGTCTTCGTCGCCCGCAATGTTAATATCGTGAAGATGCCGTCTGCTAAGTTGCCAGAGATTTTAGCTCGCTCGCTTGAGCGCTAATTATCGAGCAATTAGAGGCAAACCAACTGTCAAGCCGGCAACAAAATATAATAAAATTTGTAGTCACAGCCGCAGCAAATCCCCCAACCAGCAAATTGCCCCCAATCTAAAAACAAAAAGATACATGAACGTCAGAGTCCGTCTAGCCCCCAGTCCCACCGGAAACCTCCACATCGGTACCGCCAGAACCGCCGTATTTAACTGGCTGTTTGCCCGCAACCAAGGCGGCACATTCATCCTGCGGGTAGAAGACACAGACGTAGAACGTTCTAAAAGCGAATACACCGA
>JBDTEI010000543.1:0-7398 GCA_039922675.1 Microcoleus sp. | reverse complement strand
GATTTCTTTCGGCTGCACCGCATACAGCCCAGTCATGCCGGTATTATAGCCTGTACGAACGATCGCGATTGGGAAGCTCTGGCTAACCGAATCCACATTGCGATTACAGCAGCAGAATCTTTGGAAGGCAAACTGATTCGCGTTGTGCGTCCTTCCAAGTAATTGATACGCCCCCGATCGTACAATTTTCTGAACCAATAACAACTCTTATCGGTTTCTATCCACAAACAAAAACCGGGCAACTTCACAGCTACCCGGCAATCCAAACTTGAGACTTCAGATAAATCTCAAATCTCAACCTAAAATTCTTAAACAGCTACAGTCTTTTTAGTAGAAGAGCTCAATTCGCCCTTAGCATACTTAGCTGCAAAATCATCCAAAGACATTTGCTTGATCTTTGTACCTTGACCGGCGCAACCGAAAGAGTTGTAACGATCGCTACAAACCTTCTGCATATACTTGATCGACGGCTTCAAGAAGTGGCGCGGATCGAATTCTTCGGGCTTAGCAAACAAAGCTTCGCGCACCGCAGCGGTAATCGCCAAACGGTTGTCAGTATCGATATTGATCTTGCGAACGCCGCACTTGATGCCCTTTTGGATTTCTTCCACAGGTACGCCGTAGGTTTCGCGGATTTTGCCACCGTTGCTGTTGATGATTTCCAGCAATTCTTGGGGTACAGAAGAAGAACCGTGCATTACCAAGTGAGTATTCGGCAAGCGGCGGTGAATTTCTTCAATGCGGCTGATTGCCAAAATTTCGCCAGTCGGCTTGCGGGTGAATTTGTAAGCGCCGTGGGAAGTGCCGATCGCCACTGCGAGAGCATCAACACCGGTTTGCTCAACGAAATTAACAGCTTCTTCAGGATCTGTCAGCAATTGATCGTGAGACAAAGCACCTTCAAAGCCGTGGCCATCTTCTGCTTCGCCCATTCCTGTTTCCAGAGAACCCAAGCAACCCAGTTCGCCTTCAACGCTAACGCCGATCGAATGAGCCACTTTCACAACTTCGCGAGTAACTTCAACGTTGTACTCGTAGCTGGCGGGAGTTTTAGCATCCGCTTCCAAAGAACCGTCCATCATCACGCTGGTGAAACCTTGGCGCATGGCAGAATAGCAAGTGCCTGGGGCATTGCCGTGGTCTTGGTGCATACAAATGGGAATGTGAGGATAGGTTTCAACTGCTGCCAAAATCAAATGGCGCAGGAAATTTTCTCCAGCGTAGGAGCGAGCGCCGCGAGAAGCTTGCAGGATCACGGGGCTGTTGGTTTCGTCAGCAGCGCGCATGATCGCTTGGATTTGCTCCATGTTGTTAACGTTGTAAGCCGGTAGGCCGTAACCGTTTTCAGCCGCGTGGTCGAGCAGCAGTCGCATAGGTACAAGCGCCATAGATATTCCTCCTAGTTATTTGTGATTTCTGGGCAGTGGATTTTGGACAAGTTTAATTCTTACGATAATCTTAAGACAATTTGTAGCCGATCGCGCATTATGTTTCCAGATTTCAATCTAGCCTCAAAAAATCCACAATCCCCAACATTAAATTAAGGGCAATCCCGCTGGGCTTGCCCCTAATTTAGTGTGAAAGCTATAATTCATTCCGCCTTCTACTTTTTACCTTCTGCCTGGAAAAATGGGTCGCCCGGGATTTGAACCCGAGACCAATCGGTTAAAAGCCGAATGCTCTACCGCTGAGCTAGCGACCCGCGCAAACATTGTTACCGCACACAATTTCTAATAGTAGCACCCATCATTTCAAATAGCAAGTGTTTTTCAAAAAAAAGTTGCAGTCATGCGAACCAGCATCTCGCAAGTCGCTCCCGGCTGCAAATAAATCAAGTGTTCGCCAGTATTGATAGCATTTCGAGGAGCAGTCCAGGGTTCCAAACAGTAAAAATTCTTGCCTTTGAGAGTCCAGAAAACCAACTTCCCATATCTGGAGTTGTAACTGACGGTGAGCCGCAAGCCCCGCGCCTCGTCAGTGACAGTAGCAGCAAGACCGGTCAGCTCGTCAAAGGAAACATCAATTTCATCAAGAGTCGGGTCAAAAACCCCCGTGAAATAACCTTTCTGGTGAGTGTTGTGATCTCTGTACTGCATCCCGGGAATCTCAAAGCGCAGATTTGTCTTGTCAGCAGCTAAAAAGTAAGGGTGCAAGCCGCTAGCAAAGGGCATCGGTTCGTCACCAAGATTGGTGTATTCCTGCACAATTTCCAAAGAATTGCCTTTAATTTGATAAGTAAAAGCTAATTGGAAATCAAAGGGATAAACAGCCTGGGTCTTCTCGCTGCTGTTAAGCACTAGCGTAATAGCCGCGCAACCTTCTGTAACTTGTTCCGTCGGCGTCCAAGGCAAGTCGCGAGCAAAGCCGTGCTGTTTGAGCTTTCGCTCCACTCCCTTGTGGGTGTAGGTATTGTCGGGGAGATTACCGCAGATGGGAAATAAGATGGGAATCCCGCCACGTACATTCAGATCGGGATTGGCGAACCGTTCCGCGTCCAAGTAGAACATTTCTTTGCCTTCAACCAGCCAGCTAGTGGCAATACCGCCCCGTTCCGGCACAACTTCTAGAGTAGAGTTAGCGGTTTCGTCGGAGAGGATATAGGTTTTGTACTGCTTTTGCTTCAGCGCGATCGCAAACACATTTGTCATCGGTAGTAGGTCGTCGATCATTGGTTGTTAGTAAATCGGTCGTTAATAGTTGGTCGCTGGTAGTTGATTTGCGCCCATTACCGCCCCTTTCTTCCCCTATATCCTCCCCCTCGGACTCCCATCTGCTAACCCACGTTCGCAGCTATAGGAGGCAGGGCGATCTGCGGCCCAGAGCGATCGCTGCTTTTGCCGGGAACGATCCTTTTTGTCGGCTGCTGTGTGAGTCCGACTTTGAAAGATAAATCCCGAGTCGGGGGAACATAGCTTTGGGGAGCGAGCGCGCCTCCGGAACTGGAAGATGGGGGCGAAATAAACGGTTCTTTGATGAATGGCTCTTTGGTAAACGGCTCTGGTTCCCGGCTAGGATTTTGAGGTTGAGTGCGATAGACGCGCGGCGGCAAATCTTGACTCGGAGGGGGGCTTGACTCAATTGCAGGCGTAGTACCATTCTGGAAAAATGAGGAGTTGTCCGGCTGTTTGGGAGCTGGCGGCAAAGGTGGCAAAATGGGAGTAGGCTTGGGTTGTCCTGGGCCTGGCAGATTGCTTTCACCAGTCTGGGGGACTGGGGAGCCCAGCCCGGGCCCGTAAGTCCCGTTTTTTGCTGCTCCTGGTAAGGTCGAATTTGGTGTCTTTGGTGTTAATCCTGGGTTGATTGGGGCATCGAGAACTACAGAAGAGCCCATCGGCCGATCGAAAATACTAGAAATTTGCTCGACGTGTTTGAGGATGCGATCGCCCGCTGCTCCATTCACCACCTTCGGCTGAAACTTTTTCACCTCCACAGGCAAAAATTCTACTTTCATATTCCTGTCTTTGAGCGATACTTTGAGGACTGCGGTATCGTAATCGCTGCGAGCATTCGCGCCGAATATAAAATCACCTAATGAGTAAACAATCGGGCGGCCCTTGTAAACTTCGGCACCTTGCAGGACATGGGGGTGGTGTCCCACTACCAAATCTGCACCTTGGTCGATCGTGAACCGAGCCAAATCTATCTGCCAGTCCCCCGGATAATCTGCCAATTCAACTCCCCAGTGGTAATTAACCACAATCCAGTCTACCTGACCCCTGAGAGCTCGAATATCCTCTGCCACCCGATTGTTCCGACGGGCGTTAGTGCCCGCTTTTCCTTGGTCGGCGGAGTTAAAGTCGGAATCATAATAACCTAGGTACGCAATCCGCTGACCCTTAACATCAATAATATCTGGACGCCTCGCTTCTTTAAGATCTCTACCGGCTCCCAGATGCCCTATACCAGCATTATTTAGAGTATTTATAGTCTCCACCAGCCCCGGTTCCTCGTAATCCATAGCGTGGCTATTTGCCAGATTGACAATATCCACTCCTCCTGCTGTTAATACTTTCACTGATTCTGGATCGGCTTTAAAATTTAATTGTTTTTTGCCAGAACCCAAGGTAGAGCGAGTCAGGGGGTTTTCTAGATTAACCATCGATACATCTGCTTGCCGATACTCGTCCATATTGGCGAAACCCCAATGGTAATCGTTACCGGCAGATGCTGCGATCGCATCCGATAGATTCACATTTCCTCCGAACATCAGCGTTACGGTGGGGTCGTAGGGATTAGCAAGCTGCTTTTGTTGCACTACAGGTACTAATTCTAAGGCTGCTTGCACCGCATCCGGACGTTTGGGAGGCGGCCCCGATATTAGCGATGCTTGCTGGTAAGCGGAGACTGGGGACATTGACCGCAGAGCTACAGCCTCGTGGTAGCTCACCCAACACCCTAAAATAAATGATGCCAGTACCGATCCCACTAGCAGCAGAGAACGATATGTTTTAAATTTAACCCAATCGACGACCAATAGGGAACGGTCACGTCGCTGTTGGCGGTTTGCGGGAGTCACAATTCGGACTGACTGTTTCCAGAGAATCTCTGGTTCCCCAGCCAAGCGCGCGTGAATTCGCACCCCTTCTACTGCTGGCGAGTTGAGTCTCCAGAGTTGGTGACAAATAAATTTAACTAAGCCTTCGCGGAGAGTGCTCCCCAGTAATGTATTCTCTGGGGCAAATCCGCGCTGAAATTCCACCAGAATTTGGACGCATCCAGCCTGAGCCTGTTCGACGCGGGCATAAATCCCTTCGGGTCTGAGCAAGCTGTCAATCCAGTAATTCAGGGCTTGAAAGTTGCCCGATCGCGCTAGCTCGAAGATAGACGGCTGCGACCAATTTTCTGCATATACCATCAATTAGCCTCCTTAACACGTTCGAGCGATGACTGCAATTTGTTTTCAACGGAACTGTAATTCTTTAAGCTTAACCGCCACTTCACTGCTCGTTTTGAAGCTAGTTGTTGGTCGCCACCGTTTTTTACATTTAGGGGCTGCGTGCTGTCAGTGATGTTTATCACACTTTGGCCTGTCAATTTGAGATTTGAAATTTGAGATTGGACATTTGAGATTGAGTCAAGAGGCTGTAGGCTGGCGATCGAACTAACGTCCAAACTAGAGGGCTCCCTAGCGACTTCTGTTTTCAAGCTGTGTATCCGTCTCTGGGTAATGTCAAGTTTATGATTACATTTGGGTTGGAGTCAAATCATTTGCGAACAAATTGAAAGTTGGGGGAGTTGGAGGGCTCGATTTTCGATTTAAGATAGAGTCAAGAGGCTGTAGGCTCGCGATCGAACTAACGTCCAAACTAGGGGGTTCCCTAGCGACTTGAGGCAGAAGACGGCCAACTGAAGATTTACAATATTAAATTTAGATTTTCAGATTGTAACTGTAATTGCGGGCGATCGCGATCGGTAGAACAGATGCTGCTGGTAGGGGCTCGCTCCCGTGGAAGCGTGTCAGTCGATTTGAGATTTTAGATTTACTCCGCAGATGAATCTCGGAGCTTGAATTTTGGTCTAAAATTTTACGCTCGACCCCCAAGGGATCGGGCACGGGGGATCGAGACTCGGCTAAAACGGAGAGAGACAAAGGTTTGTAGGCGATTTTTGAGATTAATGGATCGCGTATCCTGGCCACAAGCAAGTTTATTTCTTCTGGAACGAAAACGCGAACCCGTTCAATTTATAGTTTACAATTCGGGAAATTTGCGTTCTCTAACTTCTAGGGAATAATCTTGGACAGCTTGGGTAATTGTTGCTCGCAAATTGACGTAAGCTTTGGCAAAAGGCGGTTGTTTTTCCGAAAGTCCCAACAAATCGGAAGTTACTAAAACTTGTCCGTCGCAGTGCGACCCGGCTCCGATACCAATGGTGGGAATAGTTAATTTTTGGGTAATTTGAGCGGCTAAGTCTGCGGGAATGTGTTCTAGGACGATCGCAAAAACGCCGGCTTCTTCAAGGGCGATCGACTCTGCTAGGATGCGATCGGCAGATTCCGCAGTTTTGCCTTGTTTTTTGTAGCCAAGTTGGTGTACCGACTGGGGAGTTAAACCAACGTGACCCATCACCGGAATCCCGGCGGATGTTAGCTGCGAAACCGTGCCAGCCATTGCTGGATATCCGCCTTCCAATTTTACAGCTTGAGCGCCGGTTTCTTTCAAAATCCTCCCGGCCGAGTGCATGGCTTGCTGGGAACTTTCTTGGTAGGTCAAAAACGGCAAATCGACAACAATCAATGCTTGTTTAACTCCACGACGGACTGCTTTCGCGTGGTGCAGCATTTCATCGAGGGTTAGCGGTAGGGTTGTTTCGTAGCCCAATATTGGCATTGCGAGGGAATCGCCGACTAGAATGATGTCAGTGCCTGCTTGGTCGAGTAGTTGGGCGATCGCATAATCATAAGCTGTCAACACGACAATTGGACGCCCTTGCTGTTTCCACTGAATAAATTGATGAGTAGTGACTGCCATTTTATTGCAAAAATATATATTGACTTTTTTAGTTTAAACAATCTTGGACGTACACATTTTATTTGTAGAGTGTGTCGCCATGAAAAATGCCGCAGTTGCTGAATCAGGGTATGATGAAGTTGTATTATAGTGCGATCGCCCAAAAATAAGACTCATTAAAATGGAATATTATACAATCCCCGCTCATATCACTCTACTCATGTCAATAAAAAACGAAAAACTCTTTGTTATTCTAAATCGTCACAAATGTTACGGCATTGAATTCGATTACTAATTCACTATTCTTTTGTTTGGAGATGTTCCAATTCCCTCTCAAAATCAAATAAATTATTTTCGGCTCCGTTCTCCCATTCTTGCTGCCATCATACCATAATTCACAAACCCCGTAGCTTTAAAGTCTCCCCTCGCTCCGTTCCAGTATTCATGTCAATATTGTGCAGCATCGGGGAGCATAACAGTTAGGCTCCCTCGCAGCGGGTTGGGCGCGCTCGCAATTCTATTACAAAGTCAGGACAAATTGGCGGAAATTTCTCCCGTTCTTCTGCTGTCAAAGTAGACCATCTTTCTAAGCTAACCCAAGCCGCATCCCGAGAACTGTCTCCATTATTAAGCATCCGAAAAATTGTAGAAAAACTAAACACTTTCCCTAGCCATGTTTGCTGATTACACTACTAAATTAAGCTTATTAAATCTGTGTCTCAATTGCCGCTGACTTTGCCTACTCGTGACATAATTATGATTTCTTCTTTGGCTGTCTGTTCAAATTGCAAATATAGATTCATCTGGCACAAACGGTAAAAGTGTTAGTCTGTTAGTTCGACAGTATCTAAGTTTCAAGTAACTGTTGTCATTTTTCCTAGCTCCCGAGAAATATGAGTCCTGCTAATCTGTTTTAGCACCGCTTTTTGTCAATAATTTTAACCTCAGT
>JBDTEI010000542.1:0-2626 GCA_039922675.1 Microcoleus sp. | reverse complement strand
AAAGAGGCCATAAAATTAATCGTGGCAATGCCGAATTGAATGCCAGTTCCGTTGGCATGGCAAAAGCAGCGCTGGAAGCAATGAATGGATTAGATTTGTTCGGAGTTAACGGTTCTCAAGCATCTGTGATTCACGTTTTACCAGATGAAATTGCCAGAAGTCGAATCACTTTAGAATCGCTTTTGCCTCGCGAATCTAGTTCAAAAGAAGTAGATGCCGCTTTATTAAGTGTGATTAGTTTTCCTGCTTTTGCTGTGGAAGATAAAGAATTAGTAGAACGGACTCGCAATAAAATAATCGACAAATTGCAAGGAAATTACGGCTGCAAGCGGTTTCTGCGGGACGGACACCAAACAGTTTTGGAAGATGCCGATCGCCTGCACTATGAACCGACAGAATTAAAGCAGTTCGATCATATAGAATGCGAATGGCCGCTATTTTTCACTTATTTGCTCTTGGACGGCATATTTGAGGGAAATCAAGCCCAAGTCGAAGAGTACCAGCAGCGTTTGGCATCTCTGGCAGTCGATCGCGCTGGTTCGCCACTACTACCAGAATTGTACTACGTCCCCGCCGCAAATATAGAAGCAGAAAAGTTAAATCCCCGCAGCCAGCAGCGCTTACCCAATGAAAATGTTCCCCTGGTTTGGGCGCAAAGTTTGTATTTTCTTGGTCAATTACTCAACGAAGGGTTAATCGCAGTTGGTGATATCGACCCGCTAGGGCGCCATTTGTCAGTGGGCCGGCACAGAGAACCTTTAGTGCAAATTGCCCTGTTAGCTGAAGATGAAGATTTGCAAGCAGAATTAGCTGCTAATGGCATTGCAGCCCAAACCCCCAAGCAAGTAGCACCAATTCAAGTCCGCCAGACTAAGGAATTATCCGCTATTTACGCGGAGATTGGACGCAACGATCCGCTAGGCTTAACCGGGCGCCCCGTGCGCCGTTTGCGGAGTCTGACGACTTCCCGGGTGTTCAAAATTCGCGGAGAGGCGATCGTATTTCTTCCTTCATTTTTGGACAGAGAAGAATTTTACCTAACTCTAGACTACCATTTTCTCGTATCTAAAATGAAGAGCGAAATAGCTCACATTCACCGCCACTGGTATCAGTTGGGACGCCCCACGGTAACGCTGATGTTAACTCATGCGATGCTGGAAACAGGCCGGGAAGCGTTGTTACAATTGATGAAGGAACTCAGTGACGGCAACTCGGAAAAGACGCCTGTAAAACTGGGAAATCTCAATCAGTTAATGCTGACATCCGGCACCGAGAGAATTGATTTCATGCAACATTTTAAATTTACTGAATCTCCAGTCACAGGTGCAGTAGAAAGCCACAGCTATCTAAATTACAGTCCCGAAAAAACTTGGCCTTTGGGTCACACGCAAGAATTCAAATTAGAGTGCGAAACTAATCCTAAATTATTGCTAGCCAGTCTGCGCGGTTCAGAAAATTTGTACGAACAAATTGAGTTGTTGCACACGCTAATTCGCCTCAAAGGATTAAATTTTGATACAGGATTTGGCGGTGTGGAAGCAACCGTTGAAGTTGTGGATTTGCTCAACGAAGTTTATACGAAAGCTGGAGAAAGTTCGCAATCAAAAATTCAATGGGCTGTTGTCCGCCATGCTGCTGGATTGCTGGACAAAGTTGATATCAGCTTGTCGGATGCGGTGACAGACATTTTGGTGAAGCAAAAACAGATTGCTGTGGGGAAAGCCTACAGCGAAGACTCGCTGATTTCGCGGCCTGGTTCTTACACGGAAATCATGGACAAAATTCGCGAATTCTGTGGAGAAGACGTTCGCGAGCGAGTTCTCACCCAAGAAATTCTCATTTACCTAGGCTTGTTAATTAAAGCAGAACCGCAGTTATTTAAAGGGTTGCTGACTCTGAGAGTGAGTTACTTTATTTTGCTACTAACTAGCGAATTAGCCCGCGAATTGGGAGTTACGCAAAATGAAGCTTACGAATATTTAATGCAGCTAAGTCCCTTTGAAATTAAAAATCGCCTGCGTCAAGTATTGGCAGAATACGAGGAAATGAATCAAATCCTCAAACAGCAAGAATCACTGCGCGTCAAACAGCCGGAAAAAGATATTGAATGGGTAGTCGCGTCAGTGTTGGAGGAACCCAAAATGCCTGCGGGTGGATGGCGGCGCAAGCGGCAAATGGAAGGTGCAGTCAATCGTGTACCGAAGGATTTTTATCCGAGTGTTTGGGGATTGTTGCGGCACTGCAAAGGCTTGATTATTGGCGATAAATTAGAGCGTCGAAATCGCTTAGATAGCGATATTATTTTAGCGGAAATGACACCGGGAGAAAAGAATTTTGCGCTCCAAATCGAGCATTTGCTGAACAAAATTGTAGCGCCGGAATACCGACAAGTCAATATTGAGGCGCTGATGGAGTTGGCGGCGATCGCCCAGCTAAATCCCGAATTGAAAGTAGAAGAATACATTGTTTTAGATGTATTAGTCGGTCACGCGGTGCGGCTGAATTGGCTGGGAAGACACTCGGAAAGAGCGGACAAGTACGATGAAGATAAGGCGGCGGCGTGGCAAGGTTTTTACAATACTTCGCCCTACGTTTGTGCGAGTCACGTGCTCGATGCTTTCCGATT
>JBDTEI010000541.1:0-5763 GCA_039922675.1 Microcoleus sp. | reverse complement strand
AAAAAACAGGACACCCAAAAACGCTACAATTTTTAAGTTTAACTACATTCCAGCGGCGGGGATCGAAAAGCAGCTACAATAAAAGCAGAAGAATTAAAACCATTGGGTCGTTTGGGCCTGCTAACAGTCGGCGGGTTCTGTACTTCCCGAAAATAAGTCTAACTTTGCAACTATGAAGTCTTTAGATTCCGAACAGCAACACATCTTTGTCGAAACCAACAACATCCGTCTGCACTGCGTTTCCCAAGGAGAAGGGGAGCTTGTTCTGCTGCTGCACGGGTTCCCAGAGTTTTGGTACTCTTGGCGCCATCAAATTCCTGCTTTAGCGCGTCATTTCAAGGTTGTGGTGCCGGATTTGCGGGGCTACAACGATTCGGACAAGCCTACAACCGGTTATGATTTGGATACGCTGAGTGCTGATATTCGCGGTTTGATCGATCGCCTCGGCTATACAAAAGCGCACATTGTCGGTCACGATTGCGGTGGGGCGATCGCGTGGCATTTAGCTCAAAAATTCCCCGAAAAACTCAACCGCTTAGCAATTTTAAACGCTCCGCACCCGCAGCGATTAGTGCAAGAAATGGCAAGCAATTTAGACCAACTCCGGCGCAGTTGGCACATTTTGGCTTTCCAGGTTCCCGGCATCCCCGAATGGTTGATCCGGCAGAATTTGAAAGATTTTGTGCAAAATATTTTTCAGGGTCAAGCTATTCGCAAAGGAGCTTTTAGCGCGGAGGAAACTAAGATTTATCAGACTGCTTTAGAAAAACCGGGAGTGTTAGCTGCGGCGATGAATTATTACCAGCAAATGTTTCACCCGCAGCGGCTTTGGCATTGGGGGCAGAAATTAGAACCTGTGACAGTGCCTACTTTGGTACTTTGGGGAGAGGAAGATGCGTTTTTGAGCCACACACTTGTAGAAGGTTTAGATCGGTTAATTACGGCTCCGTTTAAGTTGAAATTAATCCCTAATTGCGGTCACTGGGTTCAGCAGGAAGCGCCGCAAACGGTGAATCGAGAATTACTGAATTTTTTGAGAAATTCCTCTCCTTCTTTGGCTGTGACATAGCAGGTTGAAGCCTCCGCAGAAGAAGACCGGGCGGTTGAAACCGCGTCTATACAAACAAAACCCGAGCTGAGAGGGGTTGAAGAATGCGCCGTTAAAATTACGTTCTTTTCTTCAGTCCGCGCACCATCCGGACTTCGTTTTTGTAGACGCGGTTTCAACCGCCGTCTGATCAGACACACCCTACTTATTTGTCAGTCCCAGAGCAAATTTTCTTGAATCAAAAGTGCAATCATCGCAGTTCTGGAACAAACACTGAGTTTGATAAAAATCCGCCTTACGTAAGTAGCAACCGTCCAGTGGCTGATATTTAATTTTTTGGCGATACATTTGTTTGGCTGGCCTTGGGCTATTAATTGGGCGATCGCCCTTTCCCGTGGACTCAGGCTAATTTCCGGTTTGTAAATTGTGCTTTGCATAGTTTTGCAGTGCAGTGACGAGTTAAAATTTTAATCAATTAATGGTAGAATCCCCAGTTTCTCTCGGACTTCAGACAAGGGAGTTTCCCAATCAGATGCAACGTCCCAGTCAATTAGCCGAGCGGCTAATTTTCCGTGTTTTAAGCCTTTGATAATTTGTCGAATCGCGCATTTGCCACTTAGCAATCCAACTAACACTAAAATGGTGCAGGAAGGACGAAACACTTGAGCGCGAGTAAACGCTTGCAGTACAAATTCATCTTCTGTTGAAGGTGAAAGATTAGTCAGAACGTGCCAAACGTCGTGGTTTCGTTGAATCCAGTCCCCTGATGCGATCGGCTCAAACCCTTGTTCGTCTAGAAATCGCGCCACTTCGCACCCTAATGTTCCTTTTGGTAGTTGACGCAATTTTTCCAAGTCTATTTCAAAATGTCGATCGCTCTCAATTTGAGGATTAATTGTTTGAGCCATCTTTAATATAACTTCTAATTGACCGTCCGCCATGATTGATTCTCCCTCCAACAAGGATTTAACTTTCTGGCAAATGAAATTTGTGTCTGTCAAGTTCATTTTTGCGCTGAATCAAGACGACTTTTTTTACTGATTCAGCTCAGAAATCGTACTTTCTGTCACAGCAATTGGCTTTCCGGAGCTTTTATATTTCTTTACAAACAGCCTTCTAGGTGACATCGGCCAGTTGTCCAAATCGCCCTAGTATCTGTAACCCCAACTTGACCCACAGGGAAATACCAGTAAAATCCACAGTATTTATCGGTGATTATAACTCCTTTACTTACGTATATAAATTTATTCTGTTGCTAAGTCTTTGCACCTGCAATGAGTCAGAAGTTGAAGGGTGCAAACCGATGGATGCCGATGCTTGCAAGTGAAGAGAGTTGAAATGAGCTGAAGTAGGGTGAAGTTTTGCAAGTTGATACCCATGCGCGCGGGCTGATACCAGTACGCTGTCGCTCAAATGAGTGACACTCGCTCAAGCGACTGGTGAAGTATGGGGCGGCTAGCTATAAATAAAGTAAAGGATGACTTACCCACGGGTGGCGATGCCTTAGTTTTCAAACTAAAATATACTGGCTTAAAACTCTCAATAATAGTTAAAAAAAATCCGGTTTATTGGTGGGCGAGTACGTAAGTCATGTCAAGTAGAAGTTTATAAAAAAATACCATGAAACGACTCAATCTTTGGTTTTCAGTAGGTGTTATATCATTGGTTTCGTGCAGTGCTGCTAGCGCTACCACTTATATTAATGCGACGGGCAAAACTACTATTAAGCTGTCAGAAAAAGCGAACAATCCCAGCGGAATTTACTTTACCAAAGTAGGAATTCGTGATTTTTCTGGCGATATAAAAATTACCCGTTCCGAAGGAGCAGCAGGATCTTACTATTACAAAGGAACTTTCAATGACCGCGCGATCGGCCGTGGCAGAACAATTGTTTGTACAGGAGATATTTCCATTGTCCGGCGTCAAGTTGGAAGGAGCCCTCAATTGGGAGCAGAAGTTACTTGGAAGGTGAAAGGAGGACAAAATTGTCCTTCAATCGGTCAGACAATTAAAGTAAATTTAGTCGAATCTTTACCGCGTCCCAATGCCAGCGGCGACTATACTTCTAGCAATGCTAATACCTGGTTGACAGAAACTGCTGGTTCTGTGACGTGGCCAGCTTGGCGAGTCACATCGCGGGATGGAGAACTCAACTGCCGCCAGACGCCAAACGGAGCAATTAAACGAGTTTACCGCGCGGATCGAGATCCAATTGCTGCTGAACTCAGGGGAGGAAATGCGATTTCTGTGGCGAATGGTGAACCCTGGTTGCTGACAAGACAAGGCTGTTATGTACGCGCTAATTCTCAATACCTACAGCCTATTTCTTTGCCTGATTAAGAGTTGGTAAGCGATCTCATTTCCGGTCAATTACCAGTCAAACAAAGTGTTTGTAGTGAGCACTAAATTCCTGTGATTGTATCAGAACTAAAGTCCTCACTATAAACCAAAGGCATCGGTTTAAATATTACGGGCTAAGGTTCGCCGACGATCGGGGGAGGATCTCAGCTTTACTTTTACAGTGCGATCGTCCCCGATCGCGATTCTCGCAAGTGTTGGCGAACTCGCGACAGATCGATCGCACTTTGACAGTTGACAGTTGAGGGCGACCTCTACCTGGAAGTCGGAGGATTCGAGTAATGAATAGTCTTGTTTTAATTTCTCGCCTTTAAGGATTCCGGCTTTAAACCAATTCTTTGGAGTAAAAAAATGCTTTAAAAAATAGGTTGGGTTTCTGTAGAGAAACCCAACCTACTATTGCCGATGACTAAGGATCGATAGCTAATAGACCTCTTGCAAAAATCCGAAAATACCCTGAAACTATCTGCGTCAATCGGTGTTTATCTGCCCGATATCTGCGGTTGCTCTATGACTCGAAAATTTTTGCAATCTTGTCTAATGACTAATCACTATAAACTTTAGATTTCTTCCATATCTCCTACATTTTCAGCATCATTATCCTCATCATCATCATCAACATCATCAATATCCGGATCGACAGGAGCGACAGAATTTGCAGACACCACAGCACCAGTCTCAAGCTTTTCTCGTACTAGGCGCTCGATCTCATTTTTGAAATCGATGTTTTTCTCCATGTGTTGGATCACTTTGTCTCGTCCTTGAGCTATGTTCTCGCCGTTATAACTGTACCAAGAACCTTTTTTTATGATTACTCCCATTTCGTCGGCCAAGTCAGTCAGACAGCCTAAGGTAGAAATGCCTTTGCCAAATACAATGTCAAATTCGGCAATGCGGAAAGGCGGAGCAACTTTGTTTTTAGCAACTTTAACTTTCGTGCGGTTGCCGTATTCTTCTGTGCCTTTTTTCAAGCTTTGAATGCGGCGAATGTCGAGCCGCACGCTGGCGTAGAATTTGAGTGCGTTACCGCCAGTTGTGGTTTCGGGGTTGCCGTAAGTTATGCCGATTTTCTGCCGCAATTGGTTGAGGAAAATGACGGTACAGCCGGATTTGCCGATGTTACCGGTGATTTTGCGAAGTGCTTGACTCATCAAGCGGGCTTGCAAACCCATGTGGGAGTCGCCCATGTCGCCTTCGATTTCAGCGCGGGGGACGAGGGCGGCTACGGAGTCAATGACTACGATATCGACGGCGACGGATCGCACGAGTTGATCGACGATTTCTAGGGCCATTTCGCCGGTATCCGGCTGGGAAACTAAGAGATTTTCAATATCTACACCTAATGCTGAGGCGTAGGTGGGATCGAGGGCGTGCTCGGCATCGACGAAGGCTGCGATGCCGCCGGATTTTTGGACTTCGGCGATCGCGTGGAGCGCTAGAGTGGTTTTACCAGAACTTTCTGGGCCGTAAATTTCAATGACTCGGCCTTTTGGCAAACCGCCACCTAAAGCGATGTCGAGTGTCAGGGCTCCGGTGGGGATGGTTTCTACCCTCATGCGAGTGGCGTCTCCCAGTCGGACGATCGCTCCTTTGCCAAAGCTGCGCTCGATTTGGGACAGTACGGAAGTTAGGGCTTTTTGCTTTTCTGTGTTTTCAGTAGTTTTTGTAGAAGCTTCTTTTTTTGCCATTTTCGGTACGCGGGTAGACCCCTTGCGGAGCTTGTTGATTAACTGTACAACACGTATGTTAGCAGTTATTTTTGGGGTCTGGAGCTTCTGGGAGGATTTGGTTTAGAATTCTTGATTTTCGGGTGGTTGGGGCCGATCGGGGCCTGACGGGGGCTGTTGTTTAGAAGGTAAAAGGCGATCGGCAGAGGGTAGAATTATGGTCGGTTGGGATCTGTAGTGGGTATCGATCGCTCTGGGTGTAAGGTTTAGCATGGTCTAGAGTTCCTCTGGGACGATCGCCACAATTAGGACAAGCATGGCATCTACAATAAATCAAGACACATCTATTAATTCCCAAAATTCCCGGTGGCTGACGAGCTTATTGGCGATCGGCATTTTACTAGGAATCGGATTTCGGTTCTTCGAGATCGATCGCAAACTTTACTGGCACGACGAAGTTTACACATCAATCCGCGCCGCTGGTTTCACCAGGCAACAAATCGACGACGAACTATTCCAAAATCGGATTGTTCCCGCACCCGAATTGCAGAAATATCAGCGGATCAAACCGGGAAGTACAGCAGCAGACACAATTCGTTCTTTAGCACTAGAAGACCCACAACATCCACCTTTGTACTTTCTGATGGCTCGTTTGTGGATGCAGCAATTTGGCAGTTCTGTAGCAGCATC
>JBDTEI010000540.1:0-8923 GCA_039922675.1 Microcoleus sp. | reverse complement strand
GGAATCTGCCAAGATTCAAAAATTTGTAAATTTTTAGCATCATCCGCAGCTTGAGGTTCCCCCGTTGCCGCCGCCAAGAATACAATACTAATAGTATGTTGGCGCGCGTCCCGATTTGGGTCAGAATAAACGTAAAATTGCTCGATTAATTCTACATTCAAACTCGTTTCTTCTAAAGCTTCGCGTTTGGCGGCCGTTTCTACCGATTCCCCGTAATCGACAAAGCCCCCGGGAATCGCCCAGCCGTAGGGAATATGAAGACGTTCTATGAGTACGATCGGTCGGTGCGGGCGATCGACCAATTCAATGATAATATCAACTGTAGGTGCAGGATTTCTATAAGTCATTTGCGAAGGAAGAAGGAACAAGTCATTAGTCATTAGTCATCAGGAAGAGGGAAGAAGTCCGATGGAAGAAGTCCGATGGAAGTCGGAAGAAGGAAAAATTTAACATCATAGATATGTAGGGGCTGGTTCATCGACAATCCTGACAGTGCAAACAAATCAAATAAACCCGCCCCCATGATAAAATCCGCAGTTTTCTAGTGGAACGGGCCGGAGAGCTCGTTGCAGTTTAGCTACAAGATGTGCGATCGACCGAACCGAATGTTCTACAATATATTTACATATAATGTACTAATTGCCATAGTCCACAAAAAGAGAAATTTAAAGTATGCCTAAGTGGCCAGGAAAAGTTTTAGGTATCGGTGCGGGTACAATCCTCCTACTAGGTGCGACTGCATACTGGTACGTCTTTATTGCTGGAGCACCTCAATTAGACCCTCCGAAAATCATAGTCGATGCCGACATAAAATTTGAACTTAAAACATATAAAAGTGCAGCTATGAATTCAGAGCGCACCTACGGCTTAATTTTACCGCCTGGGTACGATAAAAATCCCAAACAGCGCTATCCAGTAATTTTTTTACTGCACGGCGGGCACGGAGATGCGCGCGCCTATCAAGACAAAGCTGCTGTTACTTCTGTGCTTCACGATTTATACAAAAGCAAAAAATTGCCACCGTCAATTGTAATTACTCCTGACGGAAACGACAAGCGGGGTACGAGCCCTTTGTGGGACCCGCAGTATTTTGACGGGCCGAACGGTCAGGTAGGAACTGCGATCGGCTCCGAATTGGTTCAAATCGTAAAATCGCGCTACAGAACGCTCGAAGACCCCAAATTCTGGGCAATGGGAGGACAATCTTCGGGGGGGTGGGGAGCTTTTAATATCGGTTTGCGATATTTAAATAATTTTAATATTCTGTTCAGCCACAGCGGTTATTTTACAGATCAAAGTGGCAAAGCTAATAGTCCTAAATATTTAGTTCCGAAACTTTCTGCAAAAGATAGACAGCGGCTGCGGGCTTATTTGGATGCGGGGGAAGGAGACAAGGAATTTCTGACTTCTACGCAACAGTTTCACGAACAATTAAATAGTTTGGGCATCTCTAACGAGTTTAATAAATTTCCTGGCGGGCACGGGATTGTCGGCCCGGATGTGGGTTGGAATTATTGGCACAAGCATTTAGCTGATTCATTGATTTATGTAGGAAAACAGTTTAAAATATCAGGTGATGTCCGATAGTATCATTTTTGTATGTCATAGAGATCGCGATTGCTGCGCGAACCGCTAACCGCAGGCTCAGTCAAGCGTTAGCGAACCGATACTTAGAAAAGCAATTGCAACAAGCCTCTGCGGTTGCGACGCACCGCGAACAATGACAAAGGTCGCTGTCGGACACGATATCATACCAAATCCGGCTTAAATACCCGTTTATTTCTTAGTCCGCGAAGGCGGACTTCGTTTGTGTAGTAGCGATTTAAATCGCCGAGTCTTATAAAGTGGTTTTAACGCGGATTTTGTATCACTGGCCGCACAGAAAAATTATAAAGGTGAACTGTGTTACCCCAAAAAACTCGGATTGGAGTCTGGACTGCATCATTTTTAACCGCATTGGTAGGAGTTATTAACCTGCTGTCTTCTGTAACTCCCACTTTACCCGATCGCCGAAATTGGTTAGAGCCGTTTTTTCCTTTTCCCGTGCGTGCGGGCGGGCATTTTTTCGCAGCCGTTATCGGATTTATGCTGCTAACTCTGGCAACTAATTTGCTGCGACGAAAGCGAATTGCTTGGTTGCTGACGGTGGGATTGTTAATCATTTCTATTATCATTCATTTAATCAAGGGATTAGATATTGAAGAAATCTTGCTTTCTGGGGTGTTGCTGTTTCAATTATTGGTGATGCAGAAAAGTTTTACTGCTAAATCCGATCGCCCTTCAATAGCTCAAGGAATCAGAGTTTTGCTGGGCGCTTTGCTATTTACACTAGCTTACGGTACGGCTGGTTTTTACATTTTAGATAGGCGTTTTGAAGTTAACGAACGAGCAGTTAATTTCGATTGGGACGAGGCTTTGTTCCAGACTTTTGCCATGTTTTTTACGGCGGACAATGCTGGGTTAGTTCCGAAAACTCGGTTTGCTGCTTTTTTTGCACATTCGATTTATGCTGTGGGTGCGGTAACCATTGGCTACGCACTTTTGATGCTGCTGCGGCCGGTGCTGCTGCGAGATTCGGCAAGTATTTCGGAACGGAATAAAGCTCAAGAAGTTGTAGCAGAATACGGGCGGACAACGCTAGCGAGACTGGCGTTGCTTGAGGATAAATCTTATTATTTTAGTCCTTCGGGTAAAAGTACGATCGCCTACGTGCCCAAAGGTAGAGGTGCGATCGCCCTCGGAGACCCCATCGGCCCCCCAGAAGACCGTAAAGAGGCTATTCTGGGGTTTCAAGAATTTTGCGATCGCAACGATTGGTATCCAGCATTTTATCAAACTTTGCCAGACGATCTAGTAATGTATTCTACTCTCGGTTTTCGAGTAGTACAAATTGGCGAAGAAGCGATTGTAAATCTCAAAAATTTTACTCTCAAAGGCAAGGCAAATCAAAACTTGAGAACTGCTATCAACCGACTGACAAAAGCAGGCCATCGTATCGAATTTTACGAACCTCCTTTAAGTTTGGAATTGATGCGACAAATGAAATCTGTTAGTGACGAGTGGCTGCAAATGGTTCAGGGTGCGGAGAAACAGTTTTCTGTGGGTTGGTTTAACGAGGCATATTTGAATAAAACTCGCGCTATAGTCATCTACACTCCCGACGGTAAAATCAGTGCTTTTGCTAATATGATATCGGTGGGAGATCGGGTAGTTGGAGTTGATTTAATGCGTCGGCGCAGTGAGGTGGAAAATGGCACGATGGAATGCTTGTTTGCTTCGATGTTGCAGCACTGTCAAGAGTTGGGATATGCAGAATTCGATTTGGGTTTGTCGGCTTTGGCAGGAGTCGGAGAACCTGGCAAATCCGGGCGGTTGGAAAAGGTTTTAATTTATCTTTCGGAACACTTGAGCAAGTTTTATAATTTTAAGGGATTGCACAGTTTTAAGGATAAGTTTGGGCCGCGCTGGGAACCGCGTTATTTTGTTTATCCGAGTTTGGGAAGTTTGCCGGATGTTGTGGTTGCTTTGATTCGGGCCGATTCGGGCGATCGACTTTTAGATTATTTGCGCCCAGGAAGTTAGGCGATTTTAGATTGAAGATTGAAGGCTTTAATGCAGCAATTACCAAAAAATAGGAGCAGTTTATGAATTTGACGCTGAATCTATCACCTGAGTTGGAGCAATATCTCTTACAGTCTGCTGAGTGGCGCGGTCTTTCTGTGGAGGAAGTGACGTTGCAAATACTCATAGGATGTATGAAGAGTCAGGAACAGGATTTGATCGCATCTGGTGCGGTGTGTGAAGTTTGGTCGCCCTATGATGCGTTTGATGCTGCACAGATGATGCTGGAAGTTTTAAAGCAATCGAAAGCCCAAGAGAATGAGTAATGTGGAACGATTTTCTTTTGTATCTGTTAATAATGCTTTAGGGGAAGTTGGATTTCGCCCTATTTTGCCGATTACTTTAGTTTATCAGAATACTTCTGTGGTAACTTCTGGGCTACTGGATACGGGGGCGAGCGTGAATGTTTTACCCTATAACGCAGGTGTCCAACTTGGTTATGAATGGGAGCGGCAGACTACGGTTCTTAGTTTGACGGGAAATTTGGCACAGTATGAGGCGCGCGTCGTGGTGATGCAGGGACAGGTTGGGCAGTTTGAACCCGTGCAGCTTGTGTTTGCTTGGACTCGGGCTGAAAATGTACCGTTGATTTTGGGACAGGTGAATTTCTTTATGGAGTTTGATGTTTGTTTTTATCGATCGCAATTGGCGTTTAATGTTAGTCCTCGTTGACTGGTTTTCAAGCAGAGAGAGCCTGGGAATCCATAACGAGTAAACGAGTAATACCAATATCGCAGAGGAAACGGCAGTGCCGTTTCCCTACCAATATCGAAGAAGACACGGCACTCTTTCCTTCCCGCTTCTTCCTTCTTCCTTCTTCCTTCTTCCTTCGGCTATGCCAAGCCCCGCAGAGGCACGCGCTGCTTCTGCAAAACCTCTGAGTACAGCTTTTCCAACTCAGTAATATTCTGACTGAGAGTGTACCGCTCGATCGCCCGTTGACGTGCTTTTTGACCAAGCAGCATTCCAAACTCAGGATGCTCGCAAAACAGCGGCAGCAAAGTTAGTAACTGACTCCGCACCCGCTGAGTGTTCAAAACTACTCCCGCGCCTTCCTCCAAAGCCTCCCCATCAGCACCGGCATCCGTTGCCAAACAAGCTAAACCGCAGGCCATCGCTTCCAGCAGCGACAGCGACAATCCCTCCACCAAAGAAGGCAGAATAAATACATCTGCACCCCGCAGAATTTCGATCCGGCGTTCTTCCTCGGCGACAAATCCGAGCCACACAATGCCATCCTCTTCGCCGTAGGACAGTTGCAGCGAAGCAGCGAGGGGCCCGTCGCCTACGATCGCCAATACATTACCAGGGGGAAAATTGCACTGTTTCCAGGCTTTCAGCAAAGCCTCGACATTTTTCTCCGGGGCAATGCGGCCTTGGTACACAAAAAGTCGATCGGCCTTTAACTCCGACTTCAACCCCGAAGGCCCGGGCGAATACTTCGTCGCGTCTACGCCGTTGGGAATCACAGCTACCCGTTCTTCCGGCACTCCCAACTTCACCAAAATATCTCGCTGAATGTAAGAAAATACGATCGTCGAGTCGTAGTGAGCCAAAAACGGAGCATACAGTTGATACATCAGGTGTTGAGTTCCCGATGTTAAATTCCGCAATTTGCGATCGAACGGCGGGTGAAAAGTCGCCACCAAAGGCAAATTCAATTCCTGACAAATTTCCGGCAACAAAAAGTCTAGAGGCGAAAGCGTCAGGGAAGCATGAACAACATCCGGTTTCAGCCGCCGCAGAGACTTCATCAACACTGTGCGGGATTTGAGAGTCGGAATCGTATAAATTTGCGATTTGTAGTGACAGGGTAAAGAAACTTCGTTGCAACTCGCGGGCGAGAGCGAATTAGTAAATGAGGTTGGAGCAATTCCCGCTCCCCATTTCCCGTTTCCTATGCTCCACGCCGTATTGTTCCTGTCCAGTGGGCCCGCTTCTTGGGCAAAGTGCAGAAAACTAACCTGGTATCCCCGGTCTAATAGTGCGTTAGTGACTTCCCTTGAGTAAGTTACGTTACCGCAAAAAGGTGATTTTTTTCCTAGCCAAGCGATGTGCATTCGAGTAAATCAGAGTTTGTTATGTTTTAGATTCGATCGACTTTGCTATTAGTGCTACGGGAAATATACCAGGTTAAGACGCCACCTGCGATCGCCAATCCTGCCAAAGCCAAAAACACAGCAGGCAAACCCAGAAATGTTTCAGCTACTCCCGCTAAAGCTAATGGTAAACTTAAAGCGATATTAGTGGCATTGTTTTGCAGCCCGAAGACTTTTCCCCGCATTTCTTCTGGAGTTTCTGCTTGAATTGTCGTCTGCATCGGCACTCCCACCAACGAGGCAAACAAACCCAACATGGTAATGAACAGTACCGAGATCCATAAATGGTGTGTAAATGCAGAAAGGCCCAGCAGAGCAACTGCCATGCCAACAGATCCGATTAAACTGAGTTGGGAATGAGAAAATTTGTAGCCGAGATAGCCGACAGTCGTCGCCCCAACAGCCATCCCCACGCCCACCGCAGCCAGCAAAAAGCCAAATTGTGACGCTTTCATACCGGGCAGCATTTCTGCCAGTCGCACCGCTAGAACTGCCAAGGCTGCAAAAATCGAAAATAAAATAATTAGTTGAATTAAAGCATTGCGAACTTTCGGTTGATCGTTGATGTAACGCAAACCGTCTTTTAAATCTGCTAGGGGATGCGGTGGTTCGTGTTCAGATTCGTTTTTTTCGCCTGTTTTCATCAACAGCAACAGCACTCCGGCGAAGGCGTAACTTCCACCTACTACTATTTCTTTGCCGATGCCGAGTCCGCCGCCGAGGTTGGTAAATAGGGTGTCAGCTAAAGCTAGTAAGGGTTCTCCGACTGCAAAGCCAATAATCACCGAACCCATCATGGTGGTGGTGTAGAGGGAGTTTGCCGATAGCAGGTGGCGGCGTTCCACAATTAGCGGAATCACTGACTGTTCTGCTGGGGCGAAAAATTGAGTTAGGGTCGAAACTAGGAATGTGACTAGCAGCAGCAAGCAGAATCCCAGGGGTAGTTTACCGATTTCAAAACCGTCTGAGAGCCACAGCAGCAGGGGTAATGCTAATACGAAGCCTCCCCGCAGCAGGTTTGTGGCTACGAGCACGGCTTTTTTCGGCCAGCGATCGACATATACGCCCGCAGCAGCCCCGAACAGCACCGCAGGAATGGTAAAGGCGATCATGATTGCTGATACCCATCTGCTGATGCTTTGATCTGGCGCTTGAAACCGGCTGGCTACTAGGGCGATCGTCAGTACGAGATAAACTTTATCTGCTAGTTGGGAGAATATTTGTCCGCTCCACAGTGCTAGAAAATTGCGGTTTTTGATAACTGGCAAAAATCCTGTGTCTTTTTCGGGAGTTTCGGTAACTGCTTCGGATATTTCTGCTGCTGGCTCTGCTATTGGCTGCGGGGGGATTGCTGCGGCTGGTTCGCTGTTACTTGTGCTCGCGTCTGTTTCTGGATTTGTCGGATATTTATCCATTTCTGGGTCTTGGGCGTTGCTCCATTGTCGATCGGCTAAGGCGGGTTCCGAGCGAAAATCGGGAAAATTTTCTCGTTCTTCCATTTTGTGGTGGGTAACAGCTAAAACAGATATTGTCAAATCAGAATCGGACAGTCGCATCATAGGATTAGGGGTAGATCGCCTGGGATGGTGGAGGCTGGGGGATGTGAATTTCAAATTGAGGTGTTAACCCCTAAGTTTATTAATAATCTCGTAACTTTATCTCTATCTATTATCTGATGTCACAACAATCTTGAGAATTTACCTGAAATTGCCGGCAGGTTCGGCTATCCCCTAGGCTGGGGGTGCGATGTACGATCGTTCGTTCACCTATTTAAGTCAACACTCAAAATTTAAAACTCAAAACTCTCTAAGTAGGTATCGATCGAGCTTCCCGATCGAATCGTGCAACCTAAATGATACTGGGCATATTGCCGCAAAATATTTTCTACAGATATCCAAGCTGTGCGATCGGCAATCCCCTCTCCTAATTCTGCACTACCCAACTCTTGCAGTGCTGCTAATTCCTTAGCATTAATGTGGAAATTTGTCAAGTGTTTGCTGTCACTCGTTTGCGGGGAACGAGAGGCAGATCTGTACAAGCTGCCGGTTTGTGATGAGAGTTCTGCCTCTAGGTTAGCTAGCTCGGACAAGCTGAAGGTTCCCCCAGAAGGTATACTAAACCCGGTTTTCCAGTTTGGATCGCTGAAATTTGGGGCGATCGGTTGTCTGGTGGCGCAGCAGACTTGGACTTGAGGCGCTAGGCCTGCTAGGGCTAGCAAGTGAAAAATACCCTGGGTGAGATGGGCTACTAGCACGGCGGCGGATTGGATTTCTGTGCGATCGGACAAACGCTCCAAACGGCTCAAGTGTTCACCCAGCAACAAGAAAAGTGATTCTTGGGGCTCGTCGGAAAGGGCGCTGGCGATCGCCAATTCGGCCAGATATTGCGCGGCGGAGAGTTTTCCGAGGTTGCGGCTCAAACCCGGATAGGATTCGACGGTGCTGGCTTGGGTAATCTTGTCGAACGATCGGCCTTTGGCGATTAGCAACTCGTTGACGACAAATAACTCGCTTCTACCGCCAATGCTCGATCGTTGTTTGCGAACACCGGGCGCTACAGCTTTAATTAAGCCGAATTCCCGTGTCAAAACCGTCAGCAGGCGATCGGATTCGCCAATTGGTGCACTTTTGAGATTGATTCCAGTTGCTTTGTAAGTTCGAGTCATTTGTTAGTTGACGGTTGACTGTTGGCTGTTGACGGTTGACGGTTGGCTGTTGGCGGTTGGCTTTTTGTTTGAGTGAGTTAAGATAGGCATTAAGTTTTGGTGAAAGTTCATTCAATAACGGATGCAATCGATCGCTCTGTTCTTGAGTTAAAAGATTACGAGCATAGGCAAGTCTTAACCAGTGCCTTGTTTCGTTTAATGAACCTCGTGCAATTTTCACAAAACGCTGATTATCCTGATAGCTATGGCGTCCATGTCCTTCTGCAATATTAGCACCAACACTATCTATCAGCCGATCTCACGATTTGTTTGCCCATCGTATCCTTCGTAAAGTAGTCCCATTCTTTAACAATAAACCATATTTCATTTGAAATTTTTTCGGCTAATTGATATACTTGTAGCTGTTGGAAGTTCTCCATATTAACTCCTTTAAACAATTAATCACCAATAAATACAAATCAACAGTCAACAGTCAACAGTCAACACTCAACCGTCAACACTCAACAGTCAACAGTCAACAGTCAACACTCAACAGCCA
>JBDTEI010000539.1:0-3795 GCA_039922675.1 Microcoleus sp. | reverse complement strand
ACTATTTCGCGCGGCCAGCCGTAGCATCCACGAGATCCAACTGCGAAAGGCGGAACGTGATCAGCTTGTCCCAATTGCCACCTTCAAACAGTACCGCGACTTTCCCGTCGGTAACTCGCTGCACAAGTCCTTGAAAGCCGTAGTAAATCTCGCCCTTATCTTTAACTCGAACTGCCGAACCTGGAAAAATCATAATTGTTTCAAAGTTAAGTTTGACTGTTTATAGTTTACCGTTTCTGGTTTCTAGGACGCACTGCGACTCTGAGAAACCGGGTTTTTATCAATTCTAGGGCTGCAACCTGTGTTTTTTCCTAAAAAACCCGGTTTCTCGACACCCGTGCGTCCTGGACTAACTTTGTTAAGCTAGGGCTGCTACAGAAACCTTACCAGCAATGCGGCCGGCGATCGCCCGCAACTCCCTCGCCGAAGCAGAATCCGGTTGTCCCACCACAATTGGCACACCCGAATCGCCACCTTCCCGCAACGGAATTTCCAGCGGAATGCGGCCTAACAGCGGCACTCCCAACTCAGCAGCCGTCCTTTCCCCGCCCCCGGAACCGAAAATATCATATTGCTTGTCAGGCATATCCGGCGGCACAAAATAGCTCATGTTTTCCACAATTCCCAATACCGAGACTCCCAACTGCTGGAACATCTTCAACCCCTTGCGGGAATCCAACAAAGCCACCGTCTGCGGCGTCGTCACGATTACCACACCAGCCATCGGTACCGCTTGCGCCATTGTCAACTGTGCGTCTCCAGTACCCGGAGGCATATCGACAATCAGATAGTCTAAATCGCCCCAATTCACCTGATAGAGGAATTGCCGGATGATCCCGTTCAACATCGGGCCGCGCCAAATCACAGGCTGGTCTTTGTCAATTAAAAACGCCATCGACACTAATTTGACGCCGTAGTTGAAAGCCGGTTCGAGGCTTTCCCCGCTTTTTCCGTCCCTCACCATGACTTTCGCGTCTCCCAAACCCAACATATTTGGGTCGTTGGGCCCATAGATATCGGCATCGAGTAAACCTACCTTAGCGCCAGTTTGCGCCAGTGCTACAGCTACATTTACCGCCACCGTGCTTTTGCCGACGCCGCCTTTACCGCTGGAAATTGCGATAATATTTTTGACTCCTTCTATTCCTTGCCGATCGACCATTCCCTTCTGCTGGGGAGTCTCCGCTGTCACCTCCACGGTCACTTTTTCGACTCCAGGCAACTGTTTGACCGCTTTTTGGCAATCTTCGACAATAAATTCTCGCAGCGGGCAAGCAGGCGTTGTCAGCACTAGAGTAAAACTGACTACACCGCCGTCAATTTTGATGTTACGAATCATGTTCAATTCCACCAAACTCTTTTGGAGTTCGGGGTCTTGCACGGGTCGCAGGATTTCTAAGACTGAACTAATATCGAGTGTATTGGGCATTTTGTTCTCCACCATAGCTCTGCAATTGAGTTAACGAATTTTCGATCGCAAGTTTAAGTATATTTTTATTGCTATTTTTTAATGTAACTTCATAGCGATCATTTGCAGACCTGCGGTGGCATAATGACATGACCACTGGATTTGGAAATCATCGCCCATCTAAGACTCAAATCTGACAACAGAAAATTTTATGACAGTTTCTACAACACTTAAAACCGCAACTTCCCCGTTTTTGCCACCCGCTGACTCTAGAGCTAGAGTCAGCCAATTTATGAAAAGCCTACAAGACGAAATTTGTCAAGCCCTCGAACAGCTCGATGGCGGCGGCAAATTTAAAGAGGACTCTTGGGAACGATCCGAAGGCGGGGGCGGACGTTCTCGCGTTATGCGCGAAGGCAATGTGTTTGAACAAGGCGGAGTTAATTTTTCCCAAGTTTGGGGCGAAAGTTTGCCTGCTTTGATTCTGGCCAAGCACCCAGAAGCTGCCGGTCACGATTTCTACGCCACTGGTACTTCGATGGTGCTGCACCCCCGCAATCCCTACTTACCTACGGTTCACTTGAATTACCGCTATTTTGAGGCGGGCCCGATTTGGTGGTTTGGCGGTGGTGTCGATTTGACTCCTTATTACCTGTTGGATGAGGATGCAGCTCATTTTCACAAAACTCTGAAATCAGCTTGCGACAAACACCACTCAGGGTATTATCCGACATTTAAACTCTGGTGCGACGAATATTTCTACTTGCCCCACCGCCAAGAAACCCGCGGCATCGGTGGCCTGTTTTTTGACTACCAAAACGCTCAAGGCCCGCTTTACCGCGACCACAATGTCAAAGGGAAAGCTGCTGAGTACAGCAAGAATGCTGGGAACCCGGAGCCTAGAAGCTGGGAGTCGCTGTTCGCCTTCGTACAGGACTGCGGCCGCGCATTTTTGCCGGCTTACACCCCGATTGTTGAAAAACATCGATCGAAAGCATACGGCGATCGCGAGCGCGATTTTCAACTTTACCGCCGCGGCCGTTATGTAGAATTTAACTTAGTGTACGATCGGGGCACGACCTTTGGCTTGCAGACCAACGGACGCACCGAATCGATTCTGATGTCCCTACCACCTTTGGTACGCTGGGAGTATTGTTTCGAGCCAGAACCCAACTCTCCAGAAGCCGAACTCTACTCAAAGTTCTTAAAACCGCAAGATTGGGCGAATTGGTTGCCTCAGCAGTCACCGACCTGAGTTAAACTACTGAGAAAGTAACCACCGCGATAAATAGTAATAAATTTGAGGGAAGGGTCAGTGATTCATATTGATCAAAAAACCCACACGCTTCAAGACGGTACAACAGTTATCGTCTTAGCACCGACAGGACGGTTGGACATCACGACAGCTTGGCAATTCCGCCTCAAGTTGCAAGAGTGTATTTCCAAACTCAGCCGCCATGTCGTCGTGAATCTTGGTCAGGTTAACTTTATAGATAGCTCTGGTCTGACTTCATTGGTAGCAGGTATGCGTGATGCGGATAAAGTTAAGGGCAGTTTCCGCATTTGTAATGTTCATCCAGAAGCCAAACTGGTGTTTGAAGTCACCATGATGGATTCTGTGTTTGAAATCTTTGAAACGGAAGAAGAAGCTCTAGAGGGGGTGCCGCGCGCAAGTTGAGCGCTCCCGCCGGCATCGATTTCGGTGTAAGGGCAATTTAAGAAGACCGGGCGATTGAAATCGCGTCTACACAAACTCTCACCTGCCTCCGCAGGTTAAAGACAAAGGCGGTGAAAATTACGTCATCTTCTTCTTTAGTCCGCGGAGGCGGACTTTGTTTTTGTAGCCGCGGTTTCAACCGCCGTCTGAGCTGTCTTATCTGATCCCAAGCGTATTGGCCAATATTTCAGAAGCAAAATCCTGACGCTTCACAAATCTAAAAGGGCCCATTAAAGCCCCCCAGATAGCCTTGCCTGTCGTGGGGCTTATTCCTTTGTCGTAGCTTAGAAATTCCTCGTCTGCGGCTTCAAATCCCAAGTCTACTTGGTAACTTTGCCCGCCGTAGGTAAAGCCGCAGCGAGTACCCTCCGGCAAAGATGCCCGAAAGCGATAGCGGTTTGAGCTTAAATTTTGCACCGCAACAGAGAGGGTACAACCGGGGAGAAGTTCGATTTGCTCGCCCTTGAGTTTTGCCAGCAAGTCGGGGTTGCGACCGGCTCCTTTGACGGCTTCAATATCCTTAAACGCATAATACTGAGCTTCTATAAGTTCAGGCGCTGTCTTCACGTGCCTCAGTTGCACGATGCGCGGGCGGTATGGTTTGTCTAATTCCAGAATGTTGGCTTGTTCGGCAAACAGGGCAATGCTGGGTTCGGAAAATAGAGGCACG
>JBDTEI010000538.1:0-5249 GCA_039922675.1 Microcoleus sp. | reverse complement strand
CAATTTGTTGACCGCTAGCATATTCTTTCTGCAAATTCTCGTCTTCATCGTGACTCCACTTGACATAAGCTCTGGGATATTTCTGCCGAATTTTCTCATTTTGGGTTTTAGGTCTATCGGCGACATTCAAAACAGAACCTGGTTGGTGAATTTCCCCACTGTGACTAGCTACAGCCTCCTGTACGCGGCTGGGAACGCTCGCGATTTCTTGAGCCAGCTCAGCCAAAGCATTGTCTACTTTTTGCTGGAGTTCTGTGAGCTGCCGCTGCTGCAAGTTTCCCCACTGCGGCAGTTCGTTGATAAACTCCTGCAAGTCCAGAATGATTGTTGTCAAAGTTTCGACTTGTTGCAACTCCGGTCGCTGTTTGAATTGGCGGCTGGTGATTTCGCTCTCGCTTTGAATCATTTTAATAGTTTTTTCTAAAATTATAATCCGCTGGCGCAGGTTCTCAATTGCTGAAATTATAGAGTGGGAATTTTCTGCCTGACCAACATTGAGATTTTCGCGAGATGTTTGGGCAAGAGCTGTATCTAAAGAATTTACCGTAAGTTGCAATTGCTCGATCGCGCGATCGCTAATAGCTGCTTGTTGGTTTACGCGATCGAACACAGCCACCGTACTTGTTTTAACTTGCCCGCGCAACTTCTGCCGGTTGACAAAATTCAACACCAGCGAAATCACCACAGGAACTTCGACATAAATGCTCTGCTGAAAAACCAAACTAGCAGCCAATCCCACAGCCGAGACAGCAAGAAAGATCAATTCAGCATTTTCTAACAAATTGATCGAGTTGGGATTTTGGATTTTGGTTGATGAATTAGATGATGACATAGGTTAATACCATTTTAGATTTTAGAATTTAGATTTTAGATGGCAATGACAGATTACTATCGGGATTGGGATGTGGGTTATAATTTCAGGATTTTTTTAAAGTCGTATAAGTATGTCGGTAAAAATTGTGAGAGCTTTCGATTCAAAATTGAGCATTGGTGAAAAACAAATTCATTTTTTATTGACAGCCATCTAATTAAATATATTATATTTGCAAAATTAGCCGAGCTAAAGTGAAATAAATCAAGACTCCGAGGACATCAACTGCGGTGGTAATAAAAGGAGCAGACATTAAAGCGGGGTCTAAACCCAAAGAACGAAAGAGAAACGGCAGAGCTGAACCGGCAATAGAAGCTAAAATTGCGATTGCAAACAAACTCACGCCCACCGCCACGGCCACCGCTAATTCCCTTGCAGAGTGTCAGCCCGCGCCGTCGCTACCGTCCCCAATATAGCTCCTAGGAGCGCTCCCGCCATCCCCTCGCGCACAATTACTTGAAAGGGGCCCATTGCTGTAATTTCATCAGTATTCAAACCGCGAATTACCACAGTTGAGGACTGGGCTCCGACATTGCCTCCAGTGCCCGTCAGCAGGGGAATAAAGGCTGCTAGGGCAACTACTTGCTGCAAAATATCTTCTTGAGCTCTAATAATTGCCCCGGTGACAGTATTAGTCAACAGCAGAACAAACAGCCATACGACCCTTTTGCGGGAAACGGTGATTAAATCGGTCTGAAAATAATTGTCGCCGCCGGACTGGACGCCACCCAAGGTATAAATATCTTTGGCGGCTTCTTGTTCTAAAATGTCGATCGCATCGTCAACTGTAATAATCCCCACCACACGCTGTTCGCGGTCTACAACGGGCACAGCTAAAAAATCATAACGCTGGATCAGCCTAGCTACTTCTTCTTGATCCGTTCCCGTTTGAACCGAAACAACCTCGCGGGTCATAATTTCGCCGACAGTTTGGTCGAGAGGAGAAGTGACCAAATCCCGCAAGGATAAAATGCCACTCAACCGTCGCGCCGCATCGGTGACGTAAAGAGAATAAATGGTTTCGGTAGTTTTAGCCAAAGAGCGAATTCTGTCTAAAGCTTGGGCTACGGTAAAGCTTTCTTTGAGAGAAATGTATTCCGGGGTCATAATCCGGCCGGCGTTACTGGCTTCGTAACCCAAGAGTTGGGCCGTCGCTTCGCGTTCCCTTGGGCTCAATTCACCTAAGAGGCGGCGGACTAAAATGGCCGGCAGTTCGTCAAATAGTTTAGCTCGATCGTCCGGGGACATTTTGTCTACAATATCGATGACTTCTTGGCGTTTGAATTTTTCGCAGAGGGACTGCTGAACGCTGGAGTCGAGATATTCGTAAACTGCGATTGCTTCATCTTTAGAAAGCAAGCGAAAAGCTATTACTTGCATGGTTTCTGGCAGGCCTTCGATAGCTTCAGCGATGTCGGCTTCCTGCACCGGCTGCAAAATCGCTTTTGCTCCTTGAAAGTCTCCTTGTTCCAACAGTGCCTTTAACTGCGATCGAACTAATTGCCGCAGTTCTTTTCGCGGGTAGGTGGGTAGAGAAGACGATTGATAATTGTTTTCTGTCAATGATGACCCTCCTACTAATACCATTTTCGATTTTCGATTTTTGTATTGAAGATTGAAGAATGGGGAATGATTTACTGAGTCAGCCGGTTTAGAGTTTACCGACAGTTGCATTTTTTTGAGGAAACTGGTATAAACCTTTGCTGCGCGCCTTCCTGAGTCCAGTCTAGAGCCTATTTGACACCACTGGTTGCAGTTATACGATGTACAGGGGCGGAGTGAGCAACCGAATTTTTTGGCGGATGCTGCACCACCAAAACTAAGATGTATTGTCGAAACCGAGTTTCTTGGTATTATGTTTTTGATCTAGCGCCAAAGAGTGTGAGTTCGGGAGAGTGCGATCGATTACCAATTACCCATTACCAATTACCAATTACTAATTACCTGACATACCTCATCGCCATTGAAAATGGCTATACTGTCAACTGTCAACTGTCAACTGTCAACTGTCAACTGTCAACTGTCAATTTAAACCAACAATTGATATTTTTCTTGTGCCAAACGGTAAAGCGGGCGCCACACCAAACGGTTAGTCAATACAACCAACAGCGACATCACAGAAGTAGCCGCTAACAGCAAAGGGAAATTTCCTGATGCCGTTGCTTCAGAAATCGTCTCGCCCAAACCGCTCGTTTTAATTATTTCACCTTTAAACTGCACGTATTCGCTGACAATACTCGCATTCCAAGCTCCGCCAACTGCCGTAATAATTCCTGTAATTAAATAAGGAAAAATTCCCGGCAGAATTAAAGTTTGCCAGCGCTGAATTAGGGAAAGTTTGTAAACTTGCGCGGCTTCAAATAACTCCGAAGGTATGGCTTGAGCGCCGGCAATAACATTAAACAGTAAATACCACATTGTACCCAACATCATCAGCGCTACCGAACCAATTTGCAAGCCACCTCCAGCGTGAATTAAAGCTAGCAGCAATACTGGAAATAAAGCCGTTGCCGGTACAGAAGCGGCTATTTGTACTAAGGGCTGCAAAATCTGAGATAAACGCGGATTTCGACCGATCGCCACTCCGAGCGGTACTGTCCACAACAGCGATAAAAATAGCGCGCAAATGACTCGCAAAGCTGTAAAAAAAGCACCTCCCATGACTTTTTCCCAGTCAGACAAACTCAGCAACCGCAGCAGCAGCACCGCTTCCCAAGTTCCCCAAAGCACAATGACGGCAAACCCGCTGACAAACACCCAATTTATCCAATTTCCGATACGGTTTTGTTGGCGAGGATTTGTTGGTAAATTAGCAGGTGCAAAACCTCTTGCCACATAGCGATCGAAACTGTCGCCGACGGGCGAAATGCGCGATTTCAACACCCGCAGCGTCGCCGATCGCCTTAAAAAATCTAACACCTTTGACTGCGGTACATTGGTAGCTTCCACGGCTTGATATTTAAACTTTTCTACCCAAGCAATCAAAGGCTGCCAGATGAAAAAATCTAGGGCTATAATTACACCAATTAATACTGCTAAGCCCCAGCCGATCGCCCCAAAATTGCCTTCATTGGCGGCCTTCCCCAAATAGGAACCAAGTCCGGGCAAATTAAAGTTTTTGTCGCCCAAGGTAAAGGATTCGATCGCAATCAAAAAGAACCAGCCGCCCGCCACTGACATGACGCTGTTCCATACCAGTCCGATCGCACCAGCGGGCAATTCTAACGTCCAGAACTGCTGCCAAGCATTGAGCCGATAAACTTGAGCAGCTTCCTGAAGTTCTCGCGGAATGCCGCAAAGCGACTGATAGAAACTAAAGGTCATATTCCAAGTCATCCCAGTAAATATTAAGATGATCGATGCGAGTTCTACGCCGATTCTTTGACCAGGAAATAAAGTAATTAGCGCTAAAACAACTCCCGGCAAAAAAGATAAAACCGGAATCGACTGCAAAATGTCTAATAAGGGAATTAAAATTTTCGCAGCTAGGGGAAAGCGGTAAGCGGAATAAGCATAAACTAGGGTAAACAGCAAGGATAAGAAATAGGCTGCTGTCATGCGTAAAAGAGTCTGGGCTGTATATGCTGGCAGGACATTTAGCGTGGTCTCAATTTTAAAATTCGGGTTGTAGTCACTGCTGAATTGAGAAGCTGTTTGGACAATTACCAAAATTAGAGAGAAGATTGCGAGAATTAGTAAGCCATCTTGCCAAGTCCAAGCTGACCTTTCTAAAGTTTTATTTGCTGGTGTTAGAGGTCTTGTCATAATGCAGAAGTAAGTTCGGCAGCGGATTTTTTAACTGATGAAAGGAAGTTCGGCAGCGGATTTTTTAACTGCTTTAACGTATGAAAAAAAGTTCCGCAGCGGATTTTTTAACTTATTTAACGGATGAAAGAAAGTCAGAAGTTGTTATTAGTGATTCCGTAAAATTACCAATGACTGCTGTCAACTATCAACTTTCAACTTTCAACTGTCAACTATCAACTATCAACTATCAACTGACTACTCATTTTTAGATTCTTCGGATTCTAAGAAGATTTCGCCCCCGGGTTCGTCGTAGCTGTACAACTCTGCATAGCGACCCCAATCAATAGCAGTTTGTAATTGCCGCATTGCTTCTTGGGGGCTAAAGTGGGCTTCGAGAATATCCAAAATCAACTCTTCAGAAATCCGGTGATTTCGCTTGGCCTGAAGCATTCGAGAAATTTGCTGGACGAGGCGAATATTGCTGAGAATTTGGGTGCGAACAATTTGTTTGCGTTGGTCAATTCCGCCGGCAATGAACTGGATGCCCACTGGTGTTAACAGGAGGTCGCCTTCTTGGATTACTAGAAAATCCATTAATTTGGCTCCTTCGACAATCGGCAAAATGTCGTCA
>JBDTEI010000537.1:0-12207 GCA_039922675.1 Microcoleus sp. | reverse complement strand
CGGCACTTGGAAGAATTGGGCGCTAATCGCTTGCTGGCTACTCTCACCGATGATGTGGGAACACTTTCTAATACTATATTTTTGATTCCTTTTATCTGCGTTGATATGGCCGTTGTTGTCGGCTGTTTGTTTTATTTAAGTACGATTTCGGGCGCGGTTTTTGTGGTCGTATTTGCTTTTTTAGCATTGATGATTGGCACGGTGCAGTTGCTGCTCAATAAAATGCGGAAATTCTTCGATTTGGCGCGGGAAGAGCAAGATATATTGTTCAAGCATTTTCGCAGCATTACGGAAGGAATTAAGGAACTTAAACTGCATTCGTTGCGCCGCCAAGAGTTTTTTGATGAAGAGTTGCAGGTAAGTGCTGCTGATTCTCGTAATTACAATTTGCAGGCGCTGAATACTGGTGCGGTGGCGATTGGTGTCGGGCAATTGCTGTTTTTTGTGCTCATGGGTTTGCTGCTGTTTGCGGTGCCGAAATTTGTGCCAGTTTCTACTTCTGTTTTGTCAGCTTACATTCTCACAAGTACCTATTTGATGTCTCCGTTTCAGAATATTTTGCAAAGGTTGCCGGCGATTTTTCGGGCTAATACTTCTGTCGATAAGATTGAGAGAATGGGATTGGCTTTGGCGAGTCAATCTGAGATAACTGCTCCGCTTCAATCAGTCAAAAATGCTGATTGGCAAACGCTGGAGTTGAAGGGAACTACTCACAGCTATCCGGGAGATAAGGAAGACAGTAATTTTGTTTTGGGTGAGCTAAATTTAAAGTTTCATCCGGGTGAATTGGTATTTATTGTGGGTGGTAACGGCAGCGGTAAGTCTACTTTGGCTAAGTTAATTACTGGCTTGTACATTCCTGAATCGGGAGAGATTCTCCTAGACGGACAGCCGATTACTAATGAAAATCGAGAGTGGTACAGGCAGCATTTTTCGGCTATTTTTTCGGATTTCTATTTGTTTGAAAGGCTGTTGGGGATGACTAATCACGATTTGGACAAGCAGGCGGCTGAATATCTGCAAGAGTTTCATTTGGATAATAAGGTTGAGGTGAAAGATGGTGTTTTGTCTACTACTGCTTTGTCTCAGGGACAGCGCAAGCGGCTGGCTTTGCTGACGGCGTATTTGGAAGACAGGCCGATTTATTTGTTTGATGAATGGGCTTCGGATCAAGATCCGTTTTTTCGGGATATTTTTTACAAGCAGTTGTTGTCGGAGTTGAAGCGGCGGGGGAAAACGGTGTTTGTGATTAGTCACGACGATCGCTATTTTGATTTAGCCGATCGCGCAATTAAACTAGATTACGGTAAAATTGAGTATGACAGAGAAAATGGATAAGTACCGAATTGTCGAAACTTTGACCGAAAGTCAGGTCTCCGACTTGATGGATTTGTACAAAAATGAGTTTTGGTGCAACAAGCGGACGCGGGAGGATGTGGTGAAAATGCTGGCCGCGACTGATGTTACCATTGGTTTGGTCGATGAGGGCGATGGCGTCCCGCCCCGCAAGCTACGGCTAATTGGCATTACCCGCGTCATCACCGATTTTGTCTACAGCGCGATAATTTTTGATGTCATGATCAAGCCGACACACAGAAAAGCTGGACTGGGTGCGGTGTTGATGGATGCAGTTTTCAATCATCCCCAACTGCAAGCCGTGGAGAATTTGTCTCTTAACTGTTTGCCGAAAATGATACCATTTTACGAGCGCTGGGGTTTCACGAATGACGTGGGAGAAATGAAGTATATGCGGCTAAAACGCTGAATTCAGCCAACTCAAAGCCCCAATTTTTCTCGGATTGCATCTGCTTTGAAACCTACTAAAACAGCCGTTCCATCTTTAACAAAAAGAGGACGCTTCAGCAGCATCGCATCCTTAGCAAAAGCTTCCACCCACTCTTCACTCGTCCAATTTTTCTTGTCGTCGCCCAAAGCGCGGTAAGATTGACCGGATGTATTTCGCATGGGTTGAAAACCCAAAGCAGTTACCCAGTTCTGAATTGTTTCGCGAGTCGGTGGCTGTTCTTTTGTGTTAATGAACTCGTAAGTAACAGCGCTATCTTGAAGCCACTGGATAGCTTTTTTGCAGGTGCCGCAGTTCGGGATTCCGTAAACTTGAATTGACATATAGGGACAGTTGACAGTTGACAGTTGACAGTTGACCGAAGAAAGAAAAAAAAGGAAAAAGGAAAAAAAGTAGTGGTTTTAGGAATTAAGAATATTTTAAACGTCTTAGCGGTTACTGTACTAATGACTCATGACTAATGACTCATGACTAATGACTAATGACCCTTGACTAATTTAGCTTGTTGAACCCATTGTTGCACGCGATCGACCGAAGGAGTCAAATCATTGCGCTGCATCGTCGCTACGTGCAGTCTTAAGATGTGTTGGTGCAATCTTTCCACGGGCATTTGAGCCAATTGAGCCGCAGAAGCAATGCCCGCGTGTAGCAACAGCCCGCAATACTGACAGCCTACACTCGGAATTCGAGCCAAATTTGCCATCGCTACCCATTTATTAACATATCGAATGTTAATCTGTAATTGATGTGCTAGCAACACTTTGGCGGCCGGTGTTTTCGTCATGCGAATTAGTTGTTCGGTTGTGGTGATGCCGCATTCTTCCAGTTGAGATTGGTTTTCGTTGCTCAATCCCGGTAAGTGTTCGATCGGCCAGTCGCGTAGTTGTACGGAATTTTTAGGAGCTTTGTGAGGAATTTTCATCTTATTTTCAGGGGATTTACTTATACTTTAAAGTCTCAAAGATAAAACCGTCAATAGAGGCGATCGCTCATGTTACAACATCTACAAAAACCCGATCGACTAATTTGGTCGATCGCCCCTGTGGCTACAGGGAATGTTAATCGCTTGCTGCGCAGCACTTTCAGCCTTTGTTTCCTTGCAGTGTGGCAAGATTTGTGCTGAACAAATTCAAGTCTGCGGCGATCGCATTTGCGATCAAAAACACTACGAACAAGATGATAGCAAAAAATAATATAAAGATTAGACTTTTATCAAAATGACTGCTAAATTTGAAGTCAGGACTTTATTTATTTTAAGACCGAGAATTAAAGGACTCAAGTCCTTACTACAAATTACAATCAAAATAATCTGCTATTAGCCATGAAAATTACCAAGACTGATGATTTGTTAAAAGATATTTTACACCAACGGCGGCAAAAACTGGCCAGTTTAATTAATTTTCCCGTAATTCTCTGGTCTGGGCGCAGCATTCCTCGCAATTATCCGGCGCTGACTTATCCTTTTCGCGCCAGCAGTCACTTTTTATATTTTGCTGGTTTGCCGTTAGAAAATGCTGCCATTCGCCTAGAATCGGGCAAGTTAGAACTGTTCTTTGATGACCCAGATCCTAGTAGCACACTTTGGCACGGGGAAATGCCAAAACGCGCAGAAATTGCTGAACTAATTGTGGCTGATGCTGCTTGGCCAATGACTGAATTAAAAGCGCGCTCCACAAATAGCGCAACGATCGCCCTTCAGGATAGCTTGATTCGGTTGCAACAGTCGGATATTCTAAATCGCACTCTTGCACCGTCCAAATCGCCGATCGGCATCGATCTAGAATTAACTCACGCAGTCGTATCTCTGCGCCTGAGCCACGATGCAGCCAGTTTGGTCGAATTGCGTCAAGCTGCGGCTGTCACCGTAGCAGCACACAAAGCGGGCATGGCAGCAACTCGAACAGCCAAGATTGAAGCGGGTGTGCGCGCTGCAATGGAAAGTGTGATCATCTCGGAAAATATGACCTATGCCTATCCTAGTATTGTCACCGTACAGGGCGAAGTTCTGCACAGCGAACACTATCACAATCCGCTACAAGTAGGAGATTTGCTGTTAGCAGATGTCGGTGCCGAATCTTCAATGGGATGGGCGGCTGATGTGACTCGCACTTGGCCTGTTTCTGGCAAGTTTTCGCCGACTCAAAGAGCGATTTATGATGTAGTTTTGGCAGCGCACGATGCTTGTATAAATCAAATTAGTCCGGGCGTGGAATATCAAGATATTCACCTGTTAGCTGCTCGAATTATGGCGGCAGGATTGGTGGATTTGGGCATCTTGCGGGGCAATGTTGACGATTTGGTAGCAATGGATGCTCACGCGCTATTTTTTGTGCACGGAATCGGACATTTAATCGGTTTGGATGTTCACGATATGGAAGATTTAGGAGATTTGGCTGGCTATCAAGCAGGAAGAACGAGAAGCAGTCGGTTTGGGTTGGGTTTTTTGCGGCTGAATCGAGTTTTGCGATCGGGAATGTTGGTATCGATCGAACCTGGTTTTTATCAAGTTCCGGCAATTTTGAATAACTCGGAAAATCGCGCCAAATATAAAGATTTTGTAAAGTGGGACGAGTTAGAAAAATTCGCCGACGTGCGGGGCATACGCATTGAAGATGATATACTTGTTACCGAAGAGGGTAGAGAAGTATTGACAGGGAAATTGCCAGCGAAAGCTCGGGAGATTGAGGAGTTAGTTGCGGTAAGTGCATAGGTATCGATCGCATTAGGGCGATCGCCCGCAGTTCCAACAGGCGAGACAAAAGATAAAGAAAGATGAACAAAGCTTGGCAAACAGGTATTTTGATGTTAGTTGAAAAACTAGCAGCGCAAGTCCAAAAATTTGCAGCGCGGAGACTGGCGCGGATTTTTCGCAACCGTATATCCTCGCCGCCGCCGATGCAAGCTGCACCTTTGCCCAGCAATGAAGAAGAGAGGCTAAAAGCACTTCACCGCTACAACATTCTCGATACAGAGGCCGACGAAGCTTTTGATGACCTAACAGCTTTAGCATCCCACATTTGCGGCACTCCTATTGCTTTAGTCAGCTTAATAGACGCTAACCGACAGTGGTTTAAATCAAAAGTCGGTTTGGATGCGTCAGAAACTCCGAGAGAGTTAGCATTTTGCGCTCACGCTATTTTAAATCCCAATGAATTGTTAGTTATACCCAATGCTCTAGAAGACGATCGCTTTGCGGGGAATCCGCTAGTAACTTCCAATCCCAATATTCGGTTTTATGCTGGAGCGCCGCTAGTAACTTCTGACGGTTTTCCACTAGGCACTTTGTGCGCGATAGATACAGTTCCGCGCCATCTCACGCCAGAACAATTAGAAGCGCTGCGGACTTTAGGAAGGCAAGTTATTAGCCAAATGGAGTTGCGAATTAATTATGCTAAATTAAAGCGCGCCCAGAGCCGGCAAAAACAAGTTGAAGCAAAACTCCGTTCTACTGACGAGCAAATTGTCAATTTTTTAGAAGGAATGAGCGATGCTTTTTTTGCTCTAGACCTTCAGTGGCGGTTTACTTACGTCAATTACAAAGCATCGCAATTTTTGCAGCGCGTACCGGAAGAACTTTATGGTAAAAATTTTTGGGAAGAGTTTCCCGATTTAATAAGTTCGCTATTTTATGAAGAGTGTCATGAAGCTGTAGCCAAACAAGTGGGAGTGAGTTTTGATAAATATTATCGTCCCTTAAAACTGTGGTTGGAAGTCCGGGCTTTTCCCAGCCACGATGGCATTTCTGTATTTTTTCACGACATCACCAAGCGCAAGCAGATGGAATGTGCACTCAGGAAAGAACAAAAAAAAACTGAGGGTTTACTGCTAAATATTTTGCCAGAACCGATCGCCGACAGGTTGAAGAACGAACCGGGGGTAATTGCAGACAAGTTTGAAAAAGCAACAATTCTTTTTGCTGACTTGGTGAATTTCACCCAAATTTCTACCACCATGTCTGCAACGAAATTAGTATACTTACTGAATGAAATTTTCTCTACTTTTGACCAACTGACTGATAAGCACGGGTTAGAAAAAATTAAGACGATCGGGGACGCTTACATGGTAGCCGGTGGTATTCCCATTGAACGCCCAGACCACGCAGAGGCGATCGCCGAAATGGCACTGGATATGCTAGTAGCAATTCAGAAATTAAATGTGAAGCTAGACGCGAAATTTGACCTCCGCATCGGGATTAATAGCGGCCCGGTGGTAGCGGGGGTAATCGGTACTAAAAAATTCATTTATGACTTGTGGGGAAATGCCGTAAATACAGCCAGCCGTATGGAATCTCACGGCATCCCCGGTCGCATTCAAGTTAGTTTCTATACTTACGATTTGCTGTGCGATAAGTATGAATTTGAAGATCGCGGCTTGATTGAGATTAAGGGTAAAGGGGAAATGAGGACTTATTTTATGACGGGTAGAAAGATAGCAAGCGAGATGGAAATAGCCGGAGAGTAAATATAGCAGATGGAAGTTCGGTAACGGATTTAACGGATTTAACGGATGTCACGGATAGAGGGAATAGGGGATTTACCGCAGGGATTTCAGCAATTAAGAATGTCCTCACGATGATGGCGGTTGCTATAAAGTTAAGACTTGAAAGTACCTGAACAATCAGGGGAATTCGGGAGGCTGCGATCGATCGCCAATCAGCCCCCGATCGCAAACTAAGCAAAACCGCCGTCACAGATGAACCAAATCAGATTATGCTATACACACGCAGAGATATCCGAGCAATCCCAGGCGCGGTACTCGACGTTATAAAAATACTAAGTTGAAGTCGTCGGAGCCTTTAATATGGTTCAATTTCATATTCAAACAGATAGCGAGATCCCTGCATCCACACAACTATTCAATCAAATCAGGTTTGCGATCGCCTCGCGCCAGTTTCCGCCCGGGCATCGCTTGCCCAGCACCAGACAGCTAGCCATGCAGACGGGTTTGCACCGCAACACCATCAGCAAAGTCTACCGACAGCTCGAAAATACCGGACTCGTAGAAGCCCAAGCCGGATCGGGCATTTACGTCCGCGCTCAAGGCAACGAACACGGCAACAAACTCAAATCTCCGATCCTCGAAGAATATCCCCTTGCTAACAAAATAGTGCAAGAAAGTATGGATCAACTGCTGGGACAGGGCTGTACGCTCAACCAAGCGAGGGAATTATTTTTGGCAGAAATTGACTGGCGGCTCAGGTGCAGCGCCCGAGTGGTCGTCACAGCCCCCACAGAAGACATCGGCGTGGGCGAGCTGATGGCAAAAGAACTGGAACAAGCTTTGCGGATTCCCATCCAGTTAGTAGCGATGGAAGAGTTAGGTACTTTTCTGGATAAAATCTCTGCGGGAACTGTGATCACGAGTCGTTATTTTATCGGACAAGCGGAGTTAATTTCGGCGCCGCGTTCGGTGCGAGTGATTCCCGTAGACATCTACGACTATGTTCAGGAAATCCAGCTAGTTGGGGGTTTACCGAAGGATAGTTATTTGGGTTTAGTCAGCCTGAGTCCGGGAATGTTGCGATCGACTGAAGTGATTATCCACAGTCTCCGGGGCGAGGATTTGCTGGTGATGACGGCTTTGCTGTCGGATGCCTACAAGATTAACTCGATCGTGCGATCGGCCAGAACAATTTTCTGCGACCAACCGAGTTTTGCTACAGTAAAAGCGGCGATTAACGCCGCCAGAGAGGATATTATTCGTCCCCCGCAACTGATATGCTCCGAAAATTACATCGGCTCTAAGTCGATTAATTTGCTCAAGCGCGAGTTGGGCTTGGGGTAAGTCAGTTGACAGTTAACAGTTGACAGTTGACAGTTGACAGTTAACAGTTAACAGTTAATAGTTATTGTTCTAATTTCCAATAACCAATTCTCAATTCTCGATTACCAATAACCAATTACCCATTACGATTATCATGACAATTGAAATCCAGCCTTCAATTAATGTGAAAACCGCGATCGAAAGCCGCCGGGCCGCGCGCAGTTTCAAGCCCGATCGCATTCCTCCAGCAATATTGGCAGAGATTTTGCGCTTGGGAGTGCGATCGCCCTCCAGTTACAACTTGCAGCCTTGGCGGTTTATCGTACTCCAGAACGCAGCAAGCAAAGAAAAATTAAAAACTTGCGCCTTCGACCAGCGCCAAGTGGTAGAAGCCCCAGTCGTGTTAATCTGTTGTGGCGATCGGCGCGTCGCCCAACCCGAACACACCGAAGCCGTCATCGAATTGGGCAAAGCAGCCGGTGGAATAAATGACAATTTTGCCGATTATATGCGTAAAGCAATCCCGCAATTATTCGAGCACCCTCCCAATTTCGAGTCCCTAGAAACTTGGACAAACAGACATACAATGCTCGCAGTAGCTCACTTAATGATTGCAGCTCAAAGCTTTGGAGTAGACAGTTGTCCGATAGAAGGTTTTCTTAGCGCTAAGGTGAAAGAAGCCTTTGAAATTCCTGAAGAAGTAGATGTTTGCTGTTTGCTACCACTTGGTTATGCAGCGGAACCTTTCAAACCATACGGCGGGCGTTTTGATGTGACTCAAGTTTATTACAGCGAAACCTATGGAAAAGAGTTGCAAATTTAAATTTGAGAGTTAAAATTTTAGGGTTAAGATTTGATAGTTGAGATTTGAAGGAGTCGGTACAAGTTCAAGCAAATCGGAACTACAGACTATTTCGCAATTTTGCAATCAAAAATCGCAATCCAAAATTGTAATCCGCAATCTAAAATCTAAAATCTAAAATCGCAAGTGGTGAGAGCAGACAGAGGAAAAAGTATGACAGTAGCAGCGCGACAAAGCAAGGCACAAATTCTAGAAGTAGAGTTACAGAAACACTTACAAGCAGCCGGGTTTAAAAATTTACCGCTTTATATAAGTTGCGATTTTCGAGATGACTCTTTAACGGTTGTGGGAGAACACCCGCGCAGTTTGGTTCTCAAAGCTAAACCGACTTTTGCGGTGCTAGAAGCAGCAATTCTCGAAATAGAACCGGAAGCTATTCAACAGATTGGACTTTGCCTGAAAATTACCGGGCAGAAACAGCCTTATGCTTTCCATTCTTTTACCATGCACAATCCTGTTTTGTCAAGACCGAGAAAAGTGGAAGTGCTGAAAAAACCCGAGAAGAGACTCGCAGCAGAAACGGGGATAGTTTTAGCAAAAAATGCTGCTGAGACGGCGGATGTAGCGGAGGAAATGCCGTTAGAAACAGATGTTGAAAATGCGGGGGGCGATGAATATTTTCCCAATTTGTCTGAGAGTTCCAGCAATTCCGAGCCGATCGCCTTTAAGGTAGCTGCAATCCCGGGAGATTTTGCAGAAAATCCCTTCAATTCGCTGGATATGGAAGCGGTAACAGTTGCCGAAACACCAAAGCATTCACCGTTTGCGATGCTGGCGGTGGCGGGAATCCTCAGCATCGCGGCAGTAGTTTTGGCGGGCGGTTATTACCTGCTGAGTCGCCCTTGCGTCATCGGAGAATGCCCTGCATTAGCTAATGCCAAACAGTTGAGGGACAATTCGGCGAAGACTCTGAAAACTTCAAAGGTTGCTAGCAGCCCGGAAGAAGCGCAGGAACAGTTAAAGCAGGCGATCGCACTTTTGGAACCAATTCCCGCTTGGTCAATTCATCGCGGTGAGGCTCAAACTGCCATAGAAAGCTATCGGGAGCAAAGTCAAAATGTCCAGTCTGCGATCGATGCAGCGCGCCTCGCAGAGTCAGCAGCCCGGAAAACCCGAAATCCCGCTTATTCTGCCGAGAGCGGGCAGGAAGCGCAGGATCTGTGGCAAAGTGCGATCGCCCAACTCGGAGAAATTCCCAAAAATAGTCCAGTTTATCCCTATGCTCAAAGAAAGGCGAAGGAATACCGGAAGAATTTAGCAACAGGAAATCGGCAATTAGGGACAGAAAAACAAGGCGAAAAAACCTTGCTCGCAGCCAAAAGTACAGCGCAAATAGCCGAAGCTCGGGAAGCAGTAGCTCAGACTGCTCAGACATGGGGTCAAGTGCAAGCAGGTTGGGAAAAAGCTCTGGACACGCTAGCAGAAATTCCCGGCAATACGCAATCTTATCAACAAGGTAAATTGCTAGTTCCGAAATACGAAACGAAGCTTTCACAGGCTCGCGAGCGCAAAAATATTGAAGGAATTTCGGAAAATGCCTACACTCAAGCTGTAACTTTAGCAGCGGAAGCTCGAATCTTTGAGGGCAAAAACGGCTGGTTTAAAGCATCGGAAAACTGGCGGAGAGCTTTGAGTTACGCTGAACAAGTTCCGGCGGCTACTTTCTATTCCCAGAAAGCCAAACCGCTGATTGATTCCTACACGAATTCATTGCAGCAAGCAGAAGTTAAGTTGCAGGAAGAAAGGAACTTGCAAAAAGCGCGGACGGATTTGGATAGAACTTGCAAAGGCAAGCCGAAAATTTGCGATTATACTGTTAGCAATGGTTTGATTGCAGTGCAGATGAATCCCGATTACGTGCAGAAGTTGCAACAAATTTTCATTCAGGCAAATAACAATAATTCTGTGAAGACTCGCCAAGCTGTGGAAAAGCACGTTGCAACTCTGCAAAAGGCCTTGGAGGCGATCGCTGAAAACGCGAAAATTCCGATGCAGGTTTACGATGGCGATGGTAAGCGGATTGCGAGTCACGAACCTAAGTAAGCTGTTACGGCATTTAATTTTAGTTTTTGGGGGCGGGCTAGGAGCAACGCCCCACTAATGGTTTCAAGAAACAGGATTGTTACAATTAAATGTGCCATAACAACTTAGAACATCCGAACACACACTACAAGCTCGGCAATCAAAAAGTATAAAAGGATGTTAGTCATCAAATGCTAGAAAAGGTAAAACTTCATAACTTTAAAAGTCATCAAGATACAGAACTTAATTTTGACAATTCGCGCCTACACGCACTCGTAGGGCAAAACAGTTCTGGTAAAACATCAGTTTTGCAAGCATTGCATTATCTCAGTCAGCTTACTAATTCATTGTTTACCCATATTTTTCAGAATGAAAGAGCGCCTCAATTTATTACAACAATTGGGCAAAATAATATGTTTGTGACGGCAAGTGGTTTTTGGAGAGACAACTATAACGATCTACAGAATTGGGAAGCTTCCTATAATTGGCAACAAAGCGTTACTTCTGATTGGTTTCCGAAAGCATCGTGGAAGGTCGCTCCGACTCCACAAGTTGGAACTCCAAATTTTACGAAAAGAAAATTGAATTCGTTAATAAATACTCCCGAGTCCATTCGTCAATCTTTGAACTTCGCAGTTCATCTTAAGCTAGTAGCTACTAATCTTGCGAAAGCAGCTTACAGCGATGCAATCATTCCGCGATTTGAGTTCGATGGTTCAGGGTTAGCACCTACCTTAGACTATCTTCGTGACGAAGCTCCAGATAAATTTCAATCTTTACAGGAAATGTTGAAACGGATTGTACCAGGTGTACGCGAGGTAGGGGTAAGGCGAGCTAAAGCTATGGTCAATCGCCAACGCTTAATCGAAGTCGATGGAAAGTCTATCTCCTACGAAGAAAGTCAGGAAATGACAGGGCAAGAAGTTGTCCTAGACATGAATACTGGTAAGCGCATTCCAGCCCATGCCATTAGCGAAGGAACAATGCTCGCTCTCGGATTATTGACTGTTTTGATGAATCCCAATCAACCTAATTTAGTGTTACTGGATGATGTTGAACAGGGACTCCACCCAAAAGCGCAACGAGAATTAATCGCTGTTTTCAAGGAAATTCTTCAAGAAAATAGCAACCTGCAAATTATTTTTTCGACTCACTCTCCTTACATTATCGATGAACTTATTCCTTCTCAGGTTCATGTATTAAGTAACACTAACTCCGGTGTGACTCGTTGTAAAAGATTAGATGAACATCCTGATGTCGAATGGGCAAAACAAACTTTGACCACCGGAGAATTCTGGGATGCGGAGGGAGAAGATTGGGTGGTTGCAGGAGAAATTAATGATTGAGTTTGTGGTGATTGTCGAAAGTAGCGCAGACGCACGAACCGCTACTAAATTAGCCGATCGCATTTTTGTGGATAAAATTGATCGGTTAAAGCATGAGACGCTGCAACACCCATTTCAATGGAGTGGTTTAGAATCTGGCACAGAGAATTCTTGCTGGAAAAATATCGATGATATCACTAAACGTCTTTCCGATAAATTTAAATTCCCCACCATCAGATCAAATGGAAAATTTAAAATGGATGGTCAATCAGCTTATAAAATTATGAAGTTAATCAGCTTTCTACAATACAAACAAAAGAGAGATATTAAAGCCGTTATTTTTATGCGTGATTTAGACAATCAACCTCAGCGAAGAGAACATATTGAGCAAGTACGTTCAGAACAGATAGATCAACCACATAAATTAGCAA
>JBDTEI010000536.1:0-4674 GCA_039922675.1 Microcoleus sp. | reverse complement strand
AGGTTGCAGGGCACCTTCTTCAGCAAATAAACCGACGGCTGGGGTGAAGTCGAAGGCGTTCATGTAGTCGATGTAGCTGAGCACAGTTTGCTCGCTGATACCCTCAATTGTGGTTTTCACCCGCTCTGTTACAGCGGTGGGTGTGCTGCGGGGGGCCGAGCGTTTGCCGTACTCTTGGCTGAAAGCAGGGTCATAGCCCATGTTAACTACGGTGTTGCGAAGTACGGTAATTTGTTGACCGGGATCGAGTTTTTTGATGGTTTCAAGGACTTGGGTGGCTTCGGCAGACATTTGATAGCCAGCGGGGATGGGAGCGACAGCACCCTGTTTCATCAACTGTCCCAACTCATACCAGAAACCAAGTTTGGTGTTTACACGCAAGGAAGTGTAAATCCGGCCGATGGTGGTGTCGGCGTTGCTGGCGAGGTCAAACATGGTTTTGCTTTGAGCAGCCGGCGACATTTGCTTGATTTCGCTCAGGACGCCTTCGACAAGGGCCATGCTGGCTACTCCTGGGGCTGCTGCGGTGATGGAAATGCCCATTTCGGTGTAGGCATACCAAAGTAGTGCGAGTTGGTCTTCAACGCTGAGTTTGTAGAACGCTTCCGTGGTAGCCGGAACAGCGCTAGCAATCTCGGTGTTCGAGAAAATAGATTGAGCGGATTGAATACTAACTGCCATATTTATGCTGTTGAATTAGGGGTGGGTTTTACTTGCGTACTTTTTGAAGAAATCGAATCGAATTCTCCCTTGATTAAATTATGTAACATTTTTTACAGTTTGGAGTTCAAATTTATAAATATAAAGGTTGTCAAAGTATTATCAATACTTTGCCAAAATCGATCTAAATATTACTAGACTTATTACGCATTTTATGCTGCTGTTCCTAATCCAATGAAAATATCAATTAATAGCACTCAGGTGAAACAAAAAGCCCTTGAGTTGGGATTTCACAAAGCCGGGATCGCCTCAGCAGACGCAGATGTCGATCGAGAAAAACAAAGATTGCAGGCTTGGCTGGACAAGGGTTATCAGGCGGATATGGCATGGATGGCAAACCCGAAACGGCTGGATATTCGATCGCTCATGCCAGAGGTGCAGTCAGTGATATGTGTTGCCATCAACTACTACACGCCCCACCAACGCCCGGAGAATCCTTCTTTAGAGGGGGACGGTGCAGCCCGAGAATATGCTAAGGTTTCTCGCTACGGTTGGGGGCGGGATTACCACAAAATTCTGCACAAAAAACTCAAGGTTTTGGCAAATTGGGTGCGATCGCAAGGCGAAGGAATTGAAGCGCGGTATTATGCTGATACTGGGCCGATTCAGGATAAAATGTGGGCGCAGCGTGCGGGGATTGGTTGGATTGCCAAAAATGGTAATGTAATTTCGCGAGAATACGGTTCTTGGGTGTTTTTGGGCGAAATTTTGACTAATTTGGAGTTAGCACCGGATGCGCCACACACCGAACATTGCGGTAGTTGCACTCGCTGCATTGATGCGTGTCCGACGGGGGCAATTACTGAGCCTTTTGTGGTAAATGCCGATCGGTGTATAGCTTATCATACGATCGAGAATCGAGCCGAAAAACTCCCCGACGAAATAGCATCTAATTTACAAGGTTGGGTTGCCGGTTGCGATATTTGTCAAGATGTTTGTCCTTGGAATCAGCGATTTGCTCAACCAACAGATGTTACAGAATTTGAGCCTTATCCTGAAAATATAGCGCCGACACTTGCAGAATTAGCAGAAATTTCAGACGAGGAATGGAACCGCAGATTTACAGCTTCGGCGCTGAGGCGAATTAAACCCGAAATGCTGCGGCGGAATGCCAAAGCAAATCAAATCAATAGTCAATAGTCCTTAGTCAGTGGTCATTAGAGCTAATATATTAGACAAGATTATAATTATTTCCAAATAATCTTAAAATTATCTGCGTTGCTCTCTGTTTATCTGTCTGACATCTGCGGTTTATGTATCAAGGTCAGATTTATGTAATTCAAGTCTATTATGTAGTAAGTAATGCCCATCCCAATCTAAAATCCAAAATCCAAAATCTAAAATAGTATGATTCCCCATTCCTTATTTGCTATTGTCTAATGACCAAAGTAATTATTTTTGATTTTGACGGTACCTTAGCAGATACAATCGATATTCTTTTGAAAATCACCAACAGTTTGTCAGCAGAATTCGGATTTAAGTCTGCGACAAAAGAGGAAGTCGCTCAACTGAGCAATTTAAATTCTTGGGAAATTCTTCGTTATTCTGGCATTTCCCTCTTCAAACTCCCGATGCTGATTAGAAAATTGAGATCGGAATTACGCAGTGAAATTTCCCACATTCAATTATTTCCGGGGATTAAAGAAGTTTTGCTGGAGTTGAAAAAACGGGATTTTCAACTGGGTATTATTACATCTAATTCCAGAGAAAATGTCTTAGCATCGCTGGAAAATAACAGTTTGCAAGATATTTTTACGTTTATTTATTCAGGTTCAACTTTTGGGAAACATAAAGTTATTAACAAATGGCTCAAGAAAGAGCAAGTAAATCCTCAAGAAGTCTTTTATGTGGGAGATGAGATTAGAGATATAGACGCTGCTAGAAAAACCGGAATTAAGATGATTGCTGTAGGTTGGGGTTTTAATTCTCCGGAGGTTTTGGCCCTACACAATCCCGATTATTTGATTGAACGCCCCCAGCAATTGATCGAGATTATGAGTAATCTGGGAGGAGTGTAAAGTTGTGTAAACAAATACTTCAAAATTTAAAGTAGTAAAAACTTTATGTCGGAACCGATTGAAAAAATCGATTGAGGCTGATATAAAGATGAAGGAGAAAGAGTTACTCGATCGCTCAAATAAAGAGGAACAGTATTATGTCAGCATTTGAAACTTTCTTGACTTTTAGCTTGGCTTCAACTTGCGCGGTAGCTACTTTGGCAACTTGGTTGCGTTTCACCTATCCGCCTTCTGTTAAACGCAATTAGTTCTCTTATTTTTTGAATTTTGTACGAGAAACCGGGTTTCTTCGACTTTGCGTCATTCCCAGAAACCGGGTTTCTCTCGATTTTTTTTGCCACCCAATAGATATTTTATGAGAAACCGGGTTTCTTAGATTTTGCGTCATTCCCAGAAAAAAAGAATAATGTTTTAGTCTCCTTCACCCAGTTTCAGTGCGGCTAAAACGGCTTGCTGGCTAACTGCTTGGTAAATTTTACTAAAATGCTGCTTGAGTGCGTCAGAGGCGGGGGAAGATTTGCTACTGGTTCCTGTTGGGTTGGTTGCGAGGGGAATCGGGCCTAAAATATCTAAGACTGTTTCGCTGCTGGGCGGCGGCACAATTACCACTAAAGATGATTCTAGCTGCTGGTTGTATTCCCAAAAGCGATCGACCTTTGGCAATTTAGAATTCGCAGTCGGGGAATTTTTGCCGGAGTTGAGTTGAGAATTTTCCTCTCCTTGGGTACCCCGTGTCTGACGGAGTGATGTCAAGATTTGCTCTTTGGTTCTTCCCCGCAGTTGAAAGAGTACGAAGGGGTCTTCTCCGAAGCGATCGCCCAATAAGTAGTATACTGCACTAATATGCTTGCAAGGATTTTTCGGGTCAGGACAGCTACAGCGCGCGTGAATATCTGACAAACTTAACGGAAATAGCGTTTTTCCGGCCGCTGCAAATACATCTTCAATATTGTGCGGCATTTCTCCTGCTAATAATTTAGCTGAAAAAACCGCTCTTTGCGACATATTTTCAATCACATAATCCCAATCTTCATCGGTTAATGTATCGAGTTCTAAAGAAACTTGATAGGGCTTGGGATCAGTGCCTTGAACTACGGCAATTACTTCTTGGTTGGGAAACTTAATGCTGAGAACTTTACCTTCCCGCGCATATTGCCACCCGCGTTCTAAACGCTTTTTGAAGCGGTAGGTATTGATTAAATCGAGCCACTGTTGTGTCCACCATTCTCTGTCAATCATAAGGCGAAGGAAGAAGGAAGAAGGAAGAAGGAAGAAGGAAAAGAGAAGAAGGAAGAGGGAAGAAGGAAGAGGGAAGAAGGAAGAAGGAAGAAGGAAGAAGGAAGAAGGAAGAAGGAAGAAGGAAGAGGGAAGAAGGTATATATTATCTTATGTCCTATCGACTCAATCAACCCTAATTATTGTAGGGGCGGGTTCACCAATATATATGATACAAACGATCGATCTCGTAAACCCGCCCCGCCCCGGCGACAAACCAATAAATATTATTCTTCTTCTGTTTCTATAATAGCATCGCGATCGAGAATTAGTAAATTGCGAAGTTGGTCTGTGTCGAGTTCGGTGAGCCAGTTTTCGCCAGCGCTGACTACTTGTTCGGCGAGAGCTTTTTTACTCTCGATCATATCGTGTATTTTCTCCTCTAACGTACCCGTGCAGACAAATTTGTGGACTTGCACGTTGCGAGTTTGGCCGATACGAAATACGCGGTCAGTGGCCTGATTTTCTACTGCCGGATTCCACCACCTGTCATAGTGGAAAACGTGGGTAGCCCTGGTTAAGTTCAAACCGGTGCCGCCAGCTTTTAAAGATAATATCATAATCGGCGGGCCTTGCGGATCGTGCTGGAAGCGATCGATCATTTCTTCCCGCTGCTGCTGCTTAATTCCGCCGTACAAAAACAAAACTTCTCGCCCTAAAT
>JBDTEI010000535.1:0-19806 GCA_039922675.1 Microcoleus sp. | reverse complement strand
GGAGTGATGAATTATCTGTTTGCTGCGCCGACTATTGCTTTTGCTGCCGGCGATCGAGTAGATCTGAACCAATTAGAAGGTCGCTCTTATTACCCCTATCCGGCGCTGTTTGCCAAGCAGTACGGCGAGAAGATTCAGGAAGTTTTGGAATTATATCCGTGGGAAATACAGCTAACTCAACTAAATTTGTTGGCCAGTCACGATACTGCGAGGTTGCTGTCAATTTCTGGAGACGATCGAGCGAGTGTAGAAATTGCGACTTTGCTGCTGTTAACTTATCCCGGAGCTCCCAGCATTTATTACGGTGATGAAGTTGGTTTACCCGGTGCTTTAGATCCTGATTCTCGCCGCAGTTTTCCCTTAAATGCTCACTGGGAACTTGATGTTTTAGACTATCACAAGCAGTTGATAGCTTTGCGCCACAAATACGCCGCCCTCCGCACTGGGACTTACAAAATTCTGTTTGCTGAAGGCACGGTTTACGTTTTTGCCCGAATTTTGGAGGATGAGGAAATAATTGTGGCTGTGAATGTGGCAACTCAAGAGGTAAAGGTGAGTTTTGAGACTCCCAGTTTGAAATCTCCTCACGAGAAATTGCTGTTCGGTAAAGGCGAATTTGTTTGGAAAGGTGAAGGTGAAACTCGGCAGTTAGAATTGAGTCTGCCGGCGCGATCGGGTTTAATTCTCGGTTCAGCTAATTAGTGCTTTACACATTTGAAACCAAAGAAACCGGGTTTTTGACCTAATTTATGGAAAACCAAATATTGAAGTTAAAAACCCGGTTTCTGATATTGATCCAAGATTTCTGATTGATGAGATTGCTGGGCAAAGTGAAACGTAGGATTCGTTTCTCCTGATATCAATTCCGGTAACAACGGAATGATATGGAGGAGACGGCAATGCCGTGTCCCTACCCAAAATAATCTTGTAGGGACACGGCACTGCCGTCTCCTCATTTTGGCTAATAATTCCGATGCAACCGGAAACGATATCAATTTGAGATTTGAGATTTGAGAGCGAGTTCAGTTAATTACTCATCATAAAATAATTGGCTCTCCCTGGGCCCAACAAAGCAAAAAAATGACTGGGGTATTTTCAGAGAAATCGAACTCTGACTGTTCAACCAGATTTTGTTATTTAATTGTTTTCACATATACTACCCGTGGCTAAGTATGTAGGCGGAAATACACAGGGTAATGTAACAGGATTATTGGAGCACTTAGATAGGCTCGATCGCCCTTTTCCCTGCTTCTGCTTTTTTTCAATCCCATAACCGCCTGCCCGCTTTGCCGCCCAGTCGCTGGTGAGTATCTTTGAGCAAAGTTGGGATGTCCAACTCTTCGGGACACCTGGGCAAACATTCGCCACAATCGGTGCAGCGATTGCCTTTGCTGCCCGGAAACCAGTGCCCGGCATTTTCAAACATCCCATAGCGGTATTTGCCAAAGTCAGTCATGTCGCACCCGACGGCGAGATTGCGCAGCCGCAATACTTCGGGAATGTTGATGTTTTCCGGGCAAGGCAAACAGGCATAGCACTGGCTGCATTTGTCGGTGTTCAAACGCTCTGCCATGAACGATTCTAGCCTGACAAATTGAGCGATTTCGGCATTGGTGAGGGGAAAGTCGCGATCGGCATATTTCAGAGGTTGCTCTAATTCTGTCGCATTTGCAGGCCCCACACTGAGAGTCCCAATTCTAGTATCGCTCAGTAAAAACCGATAGTTCAACTCTAAAGGCGAGAAAGGCAAGCATAATTGTGCCAGAGTTTCGGGGGGCGTGTAGAGTTGCCCTCCTTTGTCTGCCGGCGAAATGATGAAAACGCCCATATCTTTCTGCTTAGCGAGTTCAATTGCCGGGGCGTTGCGCTGAAAAAAATAGTAATAATGCAGATTGACAAATTCAAACAAATCTGTATTGATGGCAGCCAAAATCAGATCCAGAGGCCCGTGAGTCGAGAAACCGACGTGCCGAATTCTGCCATCAGCGAGGGCTTTTTGTACAGATTCCATGCAGCCAGTGGGCGATCGCACACAAGCCAAATGTTACCAAGTATTCACACCGTGAATTGCCAGACAATCGATATAGTCTAAATTCAGGCGTTTGAGGGATGAGTCAATGCAGCGTTCAGTTGCAGCAGCATCGTCCGTTGGGGGGATTTTCGTAGTGACGTGGAAGCGCGATCGATCGACAGGCAACCCCGCTAGGGCTGCACCGAGATATTCCTCGCTGCAACCGTAACCCGCAGCCGTTTCCAGGTGATTAATTCCCTGAGACACCGCCTGCCGTACAGTCTGGCCGGCAATTTCCTCAGAAGCCAGATAGCGCATGGTTCCCAAGGAAAATACGGACAGGTGCAAGTTTGTTTTGCCAAACCGTCGATAGCGCATAAATGTCAAGACGAAGTTTCGCCCTGGCCCAAGCCACTTCTCTTAATCAAATCCTCTGGACGGAGGTTTGAGATAAATTCCCGGAAGGCTCGGCGTTCGGCCTCATCAGCATCTCGATCGACCGGTATCGAAGCATCGGCGACGACTTCTTCCATCACCCAGATGGGGCTATTCGTGCGCAGGGCTAGGGCGATCGCGTCACTAGGTCGGGCATCGATCTCTTTTTTCACTTCACCCTGACGGACGATCAGCACAGCATAGAAAGTGTTATCTTGCAGCGAGTGAATCACTATCCGCTCCAAGGTAAGACTCCAGGCCTCCAGGAAATTGACCATCAAATCGTGAGTTAAAGGTCGAGGAGGCTTGTGGCCTTCTAGCGCACTAATAATAGCCTTTGCCTGCTCCTGACCGATATAAATAGGCAAAGCACGTCGCTCAGTAGAGTCTCTCAATAGGACAATAGGGCTGCGCGTGGCTGCATCTAAGGCAATTCCAGCGACTTTCATTTCAATCATTCGATCGGCCTCATAGAATTAAGACACTGCAAGGCGGTAGAGAACTTAGACATAAAGATGACATAAATCCAGTATGACTCGATCTTCGCCTGAATCTACAACCGATCGGGGACTGTCGATTTGAGATTTGGGATTTGGGATTTTCGATTGAAAGAGGGGGGAGACGGGGACGGTAAAAGCTCCTGCATCTGGTTTGTGTCTGTGGTTTGATTGAAATAAGCGATCGACTACGAAAAAATAACTATGTTTACAGGACTGATTCAATCTCTCGGAAAGCTGAAGTCGCTAGGCAACGATTACTTCCAAATTGCCTGCACATCAAGCAACTCCTATCAGATTTTACAAGATTTAGCCGTTGGGGACAGCGTAGCAGTAGATGGAGTTTGTTTGACGGTAGTGGAAGTTCTGCCCCAAGGTTTTGTCGCCGTCGCTTCACCCGAAACCCTGCGCCGTACAACTTTAGGAGCATTTCCCGATGCTTGGGTGAACCTAGAAACCTCCCTGCGCGCCGGTAGCAAATTGGGGGGACATTTCGTGACAGGACACGTAGATGCGATCGGCGCTTTAGCGACATCAACCCAAAGCGCCAACGCATGGGAGATGAGGTTTACAGCCCCACCAACAGCCAATGCGGCATGGCAGCGTCAAATCGCAGCATACATCGTTTCCAAGGGCAGCATCGCCGTCAACGGGATCAGCCTCACCGTGGCAGATTGCGATGCAGACGGAAATTGGTTTGACATAGCCGTAATTCCCCACAGTTTTTCCGAAACAAACCTCAGCTATTTGCAACCAGGAAGTTTAGTTAATTTAGAAGCAGATATACTCGGCAAATACGTAGCAAAATTTCTCCGTAGCGACCGGGAAGCCCATCCCGAACCCTGGGAAGAAACCCCCGCCATCAACAGTTTGGGAACAATTACACCCGAATTTTTAGCCGAACATGGCTTTATATAATCTTCGGCTGTGCATCGCGCAGCTTCCGAAACAACAATATTTGTCGGGTGTGTCGCCATCAAAAATCATGCAGCATTCAATCGACTTTTCGAGTGGCGACGAACCTTAAACGATAGTTCGTACTTGTCTGGTGCGTCAGCCACGAATAGACCTCTTGCAAAAATCCGAAAATACCCTGAAACCATCTGCGTCAATCGGTGTTGCATCTGCCCGATATCTGCGGTTGCTCTATGACTCGAAGATTTCTGCAAGAGGTCTAATTATTTGATCAATAATTAACCGCTGAAAGCTGACGCACCTACTAACTCGGCTTTTATTGGCTCTCCTTGATTTAATCAATTAACATCTCTTTGCCTCAAATAATATGACTTTTAGTTTTAGTGTGTCACCATTTTCTTGATTCGCAAAAATCTTTTAGACGTGCTAAATACCATTGACTTTTCACTAAAAATGCGGTAAAAATATTTATTATTAGTGGCTCTTGGCTGTCTCTTCCACCAACTGTGTAAGTCCCAACTGTCAGGAGTGTAAAGTAGAGCCGCCAATCTAGAAAGCAACAAAAATTTTGAAAAACCTTGTTAAAAGCCAATGCAGCAAAATTCTCAAAAATTCCCCTATTTGCCTCTGGTCTCCGTTATTATCCCTGCATACAACGCTGAGCCATTTATTGAAGAAACTCTGAAATCAGTTCTGGCTCAAACTTATCCAGGAATTGAAGTTTTAGTAGTCGATGACGGTTCCCAGGATCGAACCCCTGAAATTGTCGAAAAAATTGCCAAAAAAGATGCTCGCGTCCAGCTTCTGAAACAGCAAAATGCTGGAGTCGCTGCTGCTCGAAACTTAGGAATTGAGAAGTCGAGAGGAGAATATATTGCCCCCATTGATGCCGATGATATTTGGTATCCTGAAAACATAGAAAAACAAGTTCAATGTATGTTGGAGGGAGGGGAAGAAGTAGGGGTGGTCTATTCGTGGACAGTGGACTTGGATGAAAAAGGATTACTTACAGGAGGATTCCGGTCTTTTAGAATTGAAGGTGACGTGTACGCGACCCTAATCTGCCACAACTTTATCGGAAATGCTAGTGCTTCTCTGATCCGTCGCAGTTGTTTGGAAAAGGTGGGGGTTTATGACAAGACATTGAAGGAAAGGAATGCTCAAGGCTGTGAAGACTGGGACTTGTACCTGCGGATAGCAGAGCTTTATCAATTTCGAGCTGTGCCGGAATTTTCAATTGGCTATCGCAGGATGTATAACACTATGTCTACCAACTATACGACAATGGCGAATTCTCAATCTTTGATGCTGCAAGCTGCCAAGCAACGGCATCCCGAAATTCCCGATTTCCTGCACCGATTATCTACCAGTAATTTTTTGCTGTATTTAGCGCACCAAAGCAGCCGCAACGGCCTCGATCGCACCGCGCTGTTTTGGTTATTCCAAGCTTTAAAAACTGAGTGTATCTCACCCTTATTCCGTTCTGGCTTTTACAGAGTATTGGGAAAGAGCCTTTTAAACCTATTATCCCAGCAGTTTTGGAAACATCAGGATGCTCTAGATGCAACTGTGATAGTAGAAGATACGCCATCTTCTGGGAACCAACTGATCTGTCGGGAGGTGTTGGTAGAGATGCGGCGCAAAAATATCGAATTAATGGTAACGATAGGGAACATTTTTCACCGCTCAATTTCCCTCTTTGTCAAGCGAAATCAAGCAAATATTGACACGATCCCTCAAGTGAAGCTTAGCGCCACGCCACCGACAAAGGCAGAGTTGTCTTAATAGACCTTTTGCAGAAATCTTCGAGTCATAGAGCAACCGCAGATATCGGGCAGATGCAACACCGATTGACGCAGATGGTTTCAGGGTATTTTCGGATTTTTGCAAGAGGTCTAATGAAAAAAGAAATTAAGGCTATTAAAACGTAACTGCTCACTGCAACTGGGCTGCGATGAGCATTTACTAATTTTTCAAGCGATACAAGACCGACTCTGTATTAAAATCTTTGCCGAAAACTGGTTGTAGCAGGCCTTCGGGACTTGTCAGCCAAGATAAAGCTAGTTTGGTATATTTGTCCATGTCAGTCAGGGGGCCAAATCCCAGCATCCTAATTTTATTTTTGTGGAGGTTGTCAATCCATGCCGGAAGTCGATCGGCTCTAAACGGCACATATAAAACTTGTCTGTCCAAATTTTTCCCGTAAAACAGGTAGCTGCGGGAACTTAAAAAGAAGCCGATTCTTTCGTCTGGTACTGTGTTTTGATCAATATACTCGTAAATGCCACGATACAGTTCGGCGCGAGCAACATCTCGTTTTTCCCTCGCCACCCAACTAGCACTTACCATCAATGCTATACAGGCACAAATTATCATTATGTAACTAGACTTTTTGAGGCGGGCGAATAGATTTTTTAAGCCGATTAAACTAGGATTGCGCTTAAACAGAATTACAGCCAGCAGCAGTAATCCCATATAAATTAAGGGGTATATTCCTAAATCTCGCAAACTGGGAGCTAATATTTTAATCACCAGATTGATGGCTTCTGCGAAATTAGATTTAAACCTGTCAATCAACCAGCTTCCCCAAACGATACTGTTTCCTGTAAAAGAAGCATTTTTAATAAGGTCAAAAATTGTGCTGCTAATAATGCCTGAAATACTGCTAATTAAAACAACTGCCACAATAACTTGATTGCGAGTTTTGAGCATAGTTGCTGTAGCGGCGGCTGCGATACCTAGCAAGCTTAAAAAGGGAAATCCGTATCTGAGATTAAAACCGAGTATAGGGCTGAGTTGACCGATCGCATCTCCGGACGTACCGGAGGTGTAAGGTGTAATGAGATACAGAATTCCTGTGCTGGCGAGAACTACAATTAAAATGATATTGTTTTGATTGATTGTTTTAGTTTTACCTTGGATCAAAGCCAGAGGTGCTGCTAATACCTGAAGTGCGATCGCCAGAAATGGCAGTTGCAATCTAATGAGGATTTGCAAGCCGAGTGTTTGCCAGTGGGAAATATTGCTGGGATTAAATTGAGCTGCTAAAGTGCTTTGCCATATCTTGGAAATTGGCGAAGCTGGGGGTGCGGGTATGGTAGGTGTTGGCTGCTGTACGGTCGGTTGTGGCGATGGCGTTATGGTAGGTGTTGGTTGCTGTACGGTAGGTTTTGGCGGCTGCGTTACGGTAGGTTTTGGCTGCTGTACGGTCGGTTTTGGCTGGGGTACGGGAGATGCTAAGGGAACTTTAATATCGCGGGTATCACCAACAGGATAATTGATGTGCAGCAAGTTTCTCACATACCAAAAACTTCCTAAAAGCAAGCAGGAAAGTATGCCACACAACAAGACTGGTTTGATAAAGTGGCGGATGACAAAATTAGTCGGTGTAGAATCTTTATTAAGGGCGAATCTTTTAATTTCTAATATTGCTAATCCTCCTACAAGTGAGGCTGCATAGACTATTCCGGTGATTTTAATTCCGGCTAGCATTCCTGCGGCTGCCAAAAATAGGGAGAGATCGGATTGCGATCGGCTGCTGTGATAGGATAAACCTAGATACAAACCGACGGTAAATATGGCAGCTAGCGGTAAGTCTGGGTGAATGGTGTTAACTTGGTTGAGCATCATCGGCACTGTTAATACTAAAGCTGCTGCTGCCATGCCGTGAATGCGGCTGGCTCCAAATTTTATGCTCAATAGATAGACGGCAATTCCCTCAATTACCCAGGCAATTAGCAGGGGAAAAGCTGCGAGAAAGTCTTCTCGGAAGGGGATCACGCACAAAGCAGACAAGACGTGCCAATTGTAGGGATATACTCGGGCTTGCTCGTGGTCAAAAATCCAATTTCCGGCGGCATCTAATAATGTGAATGAATGGGTTTGATACCATCTGGCAATTACAGGCAGGTGAAACCACAATGAGTCATAATTGGTTATGGGTTGGGTTGCTAGCGTTTCCCACAGCACAAATCCTGCAAATGCAACCGCACCAATAATGAGGAGTTCGGATTGGCCGAGAGGTGCTTGAGTTGAGGAATCTGCCACTGCGAGAAGGTGAAAGCTCTCTTATTTTTGGCATATATCAGGATTAAGCCGATCGCACAAATCAGCATTTCTGCCATAATGACCGCAGCAAGATTTAGGAGTTCGGCACTTCCTAAAATTAAGCCGGTAGAAACTTGTACAATACTCCATCCCGTCAAAAGTACCAGGAGAAAATGGGGAAATGAATAGTTATTGTTTTCGTTCTGATTCTCGAAGGCAAGAGATAAACTTAAGGGAATCGGGCAGACTACAATAATGAGAAATAAAATTAATTCCCACAAATGCTGCACTATTAACATAGGCTGCAAGTTACCAATTTTTTATTTGTTTTTCCACATAACCAGGCTTTTACTGATAAATAGTTTGAGCGTTCGGACTTTAGCCATAGGTTTTTTAGGAGAACTAAAGTCCGAACGATCGAACCTATCTGCTAACTAGCTTCTGAATTTTGGGTTTGGAGGCTTTCTTGTCCTTGGACGCCAAAGTGTCAGCTTTTAACAGTTCCGGGAATGGCGGCTGGAGGTTGTGAACTTCGATGTCCATTCCTACGGGCAGAGGTGGAAGCTGGGGAAAATCACTTTCCAAATCCTTGAGTCCCCTAGCGCTTTGTGTTTCCACGAATTTCGGCATTTGGGGTATTTTGGCGGTTTCCAAAGTGCCGATCATTCTTGCTAGCGCGAATTCTAGCTGAGCACCGGGGTCGATCGCTACCCAACCTTGGTCAGTCATTTGCCGGATCTCGAAGTGGAGGTGAGGCCCTGTAGACATTCCTGTACTGCCGACGCGCCCGATCGTCTCTCCTTGTTTCACCCACTCTCCGGGTTTGACAAACAGTTCCGAAAGGTGTCCGTAGAGAGTTTCTTGAGACTGTTTGTTGTGGTTGAGAACCACGGTCAAACCGTAGCCACCCAACCAATCGGCGATCGCCACTTGACCGGCATAAGCAGCGAGTACGGGCGTTCCCATCGGGGCCCCCAAGTCAGTGCCGGTGTGAAACCTGCCGTCGCCGGTAATCGGATGAGTCCGCCACCCAAAGGGTGAGGTAATTTCCGCAGCAATAGATAGCGGAAACAGCAGGCTGCTGTTACCATTTCCCGGTCTACCTAAAGGACGCGGCGTGACATTGTAGTAAGCAAAACCTGTATTGCTGCCGCTGCTGACACTAATCGCACCGACTTGCACCGGCCCGAGTCCCATGCTGGGTTCGGGAGGGCCAGCGGAGTAGGCTGCCGTGTTAACCGAGTATCCAGCGTCTGGTGAGTATCCGCGGTTAGCAGAGTAGCCGGTGTCTGCCCTGGAGCCCTGGGGTGCATAAGCAGATTCCGAAGGGTTTGACCCTCTCCAAAGCTGGTTGCCTATTTGTTGAACGGCTTGACCGACTTGACTGACAGGATTCCCGCTATTATTGTCGGCGACATTTCCCCGAACATTGCTCGGAACATTCCCGGAAATGCTTTGTGGCAGATTTCGAGGAGGAGGGGGTGCAATATAGGAGTTACCTGCGATCGGAGTTTCTGGGCTGTCGTTGGACTGTCGGGCGATCGGAGTTTCTGGGCTGTAGTTGGACTGTCGGGCGATCGGAGTTTCTGGGCTGTAGCGGGGAGGGGCTGCTTCTGCTGTCACGGGTTCGGAAACCGCAGCAGGCCCGCACAAACCGCCAACTCCTTGTCCTGATGACACGGAACCTTGGCAGCCGGTCGATCGTTCTGCAAACTGGATGGTTGTCGGCGCTTCGTAGCCGCTGCTAGCGCCAACGCTGTAGTCTTTTGGCTCGGTGGCAGCACGGGCTTCTGGGTTAACTGGCGCTTCAAAAGGAGGTTCCTGGGCCGTCGCTTCTGGTAGGGGAATCAGCGCGGGCTCCGGTAGATGAAATTGGGCCGGAGGTTGTTCGGTGACGTAATCTGGCGATCGGGCTGGAACTTCTGCCTGTGGTGGTGCAGGATCTGGTTCTCGCTGCACTTGGGCTGCGGGTTCCGGGGGCGGGAGAGGTGCTTCAAATAGTGGCTGGAGCTCTGCTGCGCCGGGGACGGCTTGTTCTGCTGGGGGAGTTTCGGTTTGTGCCCATACTATGCCTTTGCTGAGCAGTCCCAGACTGGCAAGGCAACCTAGTCCCACCAGCAGTGAGCGTTCGGATAAAAGGCGCGATCGAGTCCGGGCGCCTGTGGGGTGATTTTTTTGCTGTTTGGTGTTCAAATGGGCTGTTATTTGCTTGTCTGGAACTGGTTTCACGATTTTTTTTTCCCAACTCAACAGGGGGCGCAAGGAGATCAGTCGATTTTAGATTTTAGATTTTAGATTTTAGCTTTACTCGCAGCTTTGAACCTGGGAGGTTGAACCTTAGTCTAAAGTTGTGGGCTACTCGCGACAGGAGTCGGAAAGCAAGTATCTATTTTTTGGCGGGTCTGGATCGAATTTATGGCAATCCTTAATCTTTATACAGACTTAACTGATTTTACCGGGCTTGAGGCATTTTTTTTTTTCGCGTCGAACCAGCTCGAAGGCTGCTGCGTCCATTCGCGATCGATACCCTGGTTTTTCCGATTCCGATCGCGCATTTAAACTTAGTCGCCAAAATTGTTGATTGTTTAGAATACAAGCTAAATGATGTGCTTGGGGAAGGATAAGTTTCATGACTGTAGCTGGCGATCGCTTGACAAATTTTTCTGACTCTGAATCCGCCGGACAGCCTGACGGTATAAGCTGGCAGTGGCAGCAGAGTTCCGAAGGCTTACCCTATCTGACTTGCAGCTTGCTTGATCGGTGGTCTCACGGCTTTTTTACTCGCGATTTCTCGCCGCGCGGCCCGATCGATCTCACGCCAATTCTCGCACCCGGATCTCCGGTTTACCGTCTCCAACAGGTACACGGCAATGTGGTACTCAAAACCAGTCAGTTGTCCCCGGTTGTGGCTCCGGGCCCGGAAACTGCTACCCCAATCTATGCTGAGGCTGATGGTTTGGTGGCTGAGCGAAATTTGGAGGCGCTTTGGGTTTGCTCGGCTGACTGTGTACCGGTGCTGATTGCTGACAGCGGTACGGGACTCGTGGCGGCAGTTCACGCGGGTTGGCGCGGGACTGCTGCTAAGATATTACCAGAGGTGATCGCTCAACTTTTGGCACAAGGCAGTCAACTAGAAAATCTGAAGATTGCTATGGGGCCGGCGATCGCTGGAGAGGTTTACCAGGTATCTGTGGAAGTGGCAGCCCAATTGGGAGCCACGATTGCTCCCAAGGGTGCCGTTGGTGCAACAGCCGACGGCATTCTGGAATTTTTACACCAACTACCGCAAACGCCTGTGTTGACCGATCCAGAACCGGGAAAAGTACGCTTGGATGTTCGCCTCTGCAATGCTCTGCAATTGCAGCAGTTGGGAATCGATCTTTCTCAAGTGGCGATCGCTCCTTTCTGTACTTATTCTGACTCGGCTCGCTTTTTTTCCTACCGCCGCGATCGACTAAAAAAAATCCAGTGGTCGGGAATTGTCAGCGCCTCCAACACAAGTTCCTGCTAAAGGCATTCGGCACAAGGTAAAAATTTAGATTGCCTGCTCTAAAAATCACAATCTAAATCAAAATCTTGGGATTGATAAATTTTTATTTCGGAATGCCGAATGCCTTCTAGCCTCGTTTCGTTGCAGCCCTCTCAGGTCTTTAGACGCTGAGTTTTCCGCATACTAATAAGTGTTATGAGTGAGCAAACTCCCTATCAACTGCTTGAAGTCGATGAAGATGCTTCCTTTGATGAAGTGCAAGAGGCCCGCACGCGCCTAGCTGAGCAGCACAGCGGCGACAAGAAACGTTTGGAATCGATCGAAGTTGCTTACGATGCGATCCTCATGGATCGCCTCCGGCAACGACAGGAAGGGAAAATTAAAGTACCCGAACGCATCCGCTTTCCCGAACGCCTGACTCCCCCACCCGCCAGCTTTACTCCGTCTGCTCCGTCGGGCAGCCCAGCTTGGTTGCAGCGGCTGATCGATACCCCTAGTCGATCGGACATTTTGTGGCCGGCTGGAGTTTATGTGGGGTTGGGCGGACTGAGTATTTATCCGGCGGCTAATAATTCTTTACTACAGTTGACTCTGGCTCTTGGGGTCGGCTCTTGTCTTTATTTTGTTAATCGCAAGGAACAAAAATTTGGTCGGGCTGTGCTGCTGACTGTGGCTGGCTTGGTTATAGGCTTGGTGCTGGGAGGTCTTTTGGGCCCTTTGCTCAGTACGGCATTTATCACAACAGAGAAATTTATCGCTTTGTTTACGTTTTTAATTCTGTGGCTGGTTAGTAGTTTTATGCGATAGTCATTAGTTAGTGGTTATTTGTAATTAGTTATTTGTGATTTGTTGGTTCCTAGTTCTTCGGTGTTATTTGTTGATTGTTAATAACAATTAACGCCGAAGAACCAATAACCAATAACCAATAACCAATAACCAATAACCAATAACTAATAACTATCTAAAATAATCTCAACAGCTTCGCTCAAATTATTAGCAATTAAATCCGGTTTGTGCATTTCTAGTTGGGTGCGATCGCGAATTCCGCACAAAACACCAATTACCTTGACACCGTGTGTTTTTGCTGCGATGATATCTGCCTCCGTATCTCCCACCATCCAAAGCTCAGAAGCTAGCGGCAATTCAGCGAGAGCTCTTCCCATCAGCAACGGCTTATCTTTGACATCCCCGGTTTTGACGTAATCGTTGGGAAGGCAATAGCGACGGTTTTCTGGGAAAAAATGCCCTAAATTGCAGCGGTTGAAAGCTTCGTCTAATTCCCTAACCCGGCGCATAGTCATTACCGTCAAGTCTACTCCAGCGCGCTGCACTTTTTCGAGGGTTTCCACCGCTCCGGGGGCTGGTTTATCGTAAATCAGGTAGGGCAGCGTGTGGACATTTTGACGCCGTTTCTGGGCAAAATCGCGGGCTTGGGCTGCGTCTAATCCTGAAAGGATACCGATTTCGGTTTCGGGAACCCGCGCGCGCTTCATGTCCCAAAACTCGGATTTTGGGAGTTCGTGGACTGCTTGGCCCTCGCGCTGAGTCTCGGCCAGACACTGTTGGTAAACTCGGTAATAGCGATCGGACACGTCCACGATCGGGCCATCAAAGTCGGTAATAAGTCTGAGCATTTAGCAGAGTATTTTTAAGCATTTATACAAATTGTTCGATACTATATCACTTAAAGGTAACAGCTCCTTTACAAAACTTGACACAACTATCCAGAGAAGATAAAGTCTATGGGAATGGTGCTAATTAAATCAAACAGTTGAATTCAACTGTGCCGATAATCAACTGTATCGGTTGTAACAAATATCAGGGAATTTACAAGTTAAGATGTGGTGCACAAATAGTGCAAATTGCCACGTATTTTTAATAAATCTAAGCCTCAATCGACACTGGTTTTGACTTCATTTGCTCGAAAAAAGTTGGTCAAACTAATATTTTGCTATTTTCAAAATCGGGAAATAAACTGCTTGGAGAATCAAAAAATACTGTTTCGACACAGTAGCAATTGCTCGCATCCTCCACTATAAAAAATATTAGGAAAAATAGCAGCCAAACAACAACTAACTTTACCGACAAACCTTTAATATTGATATTATAGAATAACCAAATGCTGCCCAAATTAAGTTTACAAATCAGCCCCCAAAATATCAATAATCTTCTTAACAAACTGCTATCATTGCGTCGCATTGAATACCTCGCAGTCGATCGCGAACTGAAAATTCAAGAAACATCCCTAAACGTGCGAGAGTTTACCGACATTCCTGATGAGGTGGAAAAAGGCAAAGATGTGCGCGATAGTTTTCCCGAACTGATCAGAATTGAAGAACTGCTAGACGATATTCTGGAACAACGACAGCCAAGTTTCCAATTAAAATCAGTAACAAGAATTTTAAATAATGGCTCTTATTTGTATCTGAATTTATATTTGTTTGCTCATAAAGAACACCTTAAGCCTGAGAGATTAATTGTTTTCTGCGAAGACGCCACAGACACTGCTGCTATTGAGCAAAGTATGGTTCAGGCAGCTAATGAAAACAGTATTAAACTCGATTACTTGGCTACGGCTCGCGATTATATTGATAAAATCCTTAACTCCATCAATGATATTTTATTAGTAACGACGGGTTCGGGAACAATTAAAAAGGTTAATAAATCTACCCAAATATTATTTGGATATACCGAATCAGAATTAATCGGAAAACCCATCTCGATGATTACGGCTGACGAGGAATTATTGCGTCAAGTCAGCCAGCTACCTGCCGAGATTAAAAATGAATTTTGGCATCAAGTAAAAGTAGTTTGTACAACTAAAAAAGGTTCAAAGCTGACAGTAGCATTTTCCTGCTCTACTATCGAGACAAGCATAGAAAGCAAGCACTCACACAACAAAACCATACAAGATTTTGTCTATGTGGGCAGGGATATTACCGAGGAACAGCGGACAAAAAAGCGTCAAGCAGCACAGTATGCAGTAGCTCGCATCATGTCAGAATCTGGTTCTTTAGAGAGCGCCACTCCGAAAATTATGCAAGCTATTTGTGAAAGTTTGTGCTGGGATATCGGCGAACTTTGGACACCTGTGGATGAAAAACATACTAAATGTGATGCGGAAGATACGCGCGATCGAGTACCATTTTTGTTTGCTGTACCAGATAGTAAAGTTGAAGATATCCCTTTTTTGCTGCGAGTGGGAGTTTGGCGGCGGGGGACTGAAGTTGGTGAGTTTGTGGAAAATTGCCAGCAGATTACTCTCGAACCTGGTGCGGGTTTGCCGGGAATAGTTTGGAACACCGGTTATCCGCAATGGATTACGGATCTTCTTAAAGATCGCAATTTTGTGCGATCGCACTTAGCCTCTAAAGCAGGATTGCGATCGGCCTTCGGTTTCCCAATTCGTGCTAGCGGTCAAGTTGTAGGGGTAATGACTTTTTTCTGCCGCGAAAAACAGCCATCGGATGAAGAGTTACTTCAAATGATGGCGGCGATAGGTTCCCAATTAGGGCAGTTTGTCAAGCGCAAATATGCGGAGCAAGAATTGCAAGAAGCTGAAGCTTCACTCCGATTTTTGTACGAGCAAGAAAAACAACAAAGTGAAAAATTAGCTCAGCAAAATTTAGCTTTAGAACAGACTAAATTAGAGTTAGAATCTGCTAATCAGGCATTGCACAGACTGGCATCTGTGGACGGTTTGACTCACATTGCTAACCGTCGCTGTTTTGACAAAACATTGCAATCGGAATGGCAGCGGATGGCTACAGAGAAAAAGCCCGTGTCTTTAATTTTGGTCGATTTAGATTTTTTTAAGCTTTACAACGATCGTTACGGGCATCAAGGAGGCGATGAATGTCTCAAAAAAGTTGCTGAAATTTTAGACATAAATGCTCACCGGGGAGGCGATTTAGCAGCCCGCTACGGTGGGGAAGAATTTGCGGTAATTTTGCCTGAGACTGATGCTAAGGGAGCAATGCGGGTAGCTGAATTAATTCGCAGCGATTTGAATGCTATGGCAATTCCTCACGAAGATTCAAAGGTAAGTGAGTCTGTGACGGCGAGTATGGGCGCAGCTAGTGCTGTGCCCGCTGCTGAACTATCTGTGGAGTGGTTGATTGGGGAGGCAGATCGCGCGCTGTATCGAGCTAAACTAGAAGGACGCGATCGCATTGTTTGCGTAGACTCGAACATAGAATTTCAGGGCGGGAAAGGAGTATTTTCTGATGATTGTGAGAGAAGCTAAAATTGCTGACGCACCTGCAATTGCACGGGTTAATGTAGACACTTGGCGGACAGCTTACCGAAAAATTGTACCAGCAGATTACCTGGCGCAACTGTCATATCAAAAACGAGAAATCAATTGGCAAGAAATCCTGGCTAACGTCAAAAATACTGGGGATTTTGTCTGCGTTGCGGAAAATGACTCGGGACAAATTGTGGGTTTTGCTGCGGGTGGTTGCGAGCGAACGGGCAAATATGCTTATCAAGGAGAATTATTTGCTATCTATATTTTGGAGGAATATCAACGTCAAGGAATCGGACGGCAACTCGTGCGAGCAGTTGCAATAAAATTGGCAGAATTGAATTTAAATTCGATGCTCGTTTGGGTACTGGGAGACAATTCTGCTTGCAGGTTTTATGAATTTTTAGGAGCGGAAAAAGTGGAAGAGAAACAGACAAGCAGAGCAGGAGCTGCGCTCAAAGAAATTGCCTACGGGTGGACGGATATCGCAGTGCTGACAAACACGCCTGCATGACCTAAAAATTGAAAGTTTTATCAATCATCGATTAAACTTCCCCGCTTCATTTGTTCCCGTTCAATTGCCTCAAACAAAGCTCGGAAATTGCCAGCCCCAAAACCTCCAGCTTGTACCTGTTTGCCGTTAACGAAAGAAACTCGGCGCTCAATAATCTCGAAAAAGAAAGTCGGTTCGTCAAAAATTGGCTGGGTAAAGATTTGCAGCAGCATCGCTGCGGGAGTATCTTCTTGCCAATCTGCCAAAACTTCAGAAGCTGCGATTGCTTGCCAATCTGCGGGCAGATAGTTTTGCCGCTGTTGCAATTCGGAGTAATATGTTGAAGGAACTGGCAGAAAAGGCAAACCGCGCGATCGCAAATCGGTAACAACCCCTACAATATCAGCAGTTTGCAAAGCCATGTGCTGAATTCCCGCCCCCCGATTTGCACTCAAAAACTCTTGAACTTGAGAATTAGCCGATGCCGGTTCATTAATCGGGAATTGCGCCCCACCTTCAGCGTGCATCATAACTTGGCTGCGCAAAGCCGACTTCTCAGTCTGAATATCAAAATTTTGCTGCGGTTGAAAACCGAATATTTTTTGATACCAACTAACAGCACTTGACAAATCGCCCGATTCAACATTTAACACTACGTGGTCGATGAGCCTAAACAGCGGCTGCTTACCAGAAGTGGGGAGTACCAAATTTTCACTAATTCGCTCAACAAGCGTGTGGCTTAAATCTCCCCAACCAGCTATTTTTGCCAGTTTAAAAACACCTCTTGCCTTGAGGTCTTCTGCAATCGGTTCCAGGATTTTAGCCCCTGCCGCCTGCGCTCGACGCACCGCTAATTCGATATTTTTTACCCGAAAACCCACATCGGCAATCCCGGGAGGATGAAACTCCAACCAACTAGCAGCGGGACTAGCGGGTGTCAGGGGCGAAGATAAAACAAAACAGACATTGCCACTGCTAACAGCTTCAGTGTGAGTGTGGCTGTTGGCATAACCTGCTATTGATTGAAAGCCTAAGTGGCTGACAAACCAATCGCGGGATACTTTAGCATTTTCAACGTAAAACTGAATGCGATCGAACTCCATAATCAATAATTGAAAATGGAAAGTGAACAATTGAAAATCGGCTGATTTTCACGACTCAACAGCAAGGGAGAGACCGAGGAATGGAGATTTTTCATTGATTTTTCGTCTAGTCGTTTGATAATAACCCAAAAATTGAATATCTTAGCTCCCTCTGAAGGCATAAATACATCGGCACTTAAAATAAACGCGGTGTCTGGGATGACTTGAGCTTGGTGGTTAGGCCTTCGCCAACAGTTCTGGGCGCAAGAAATGGTTGACCTGCTACTTAGTAGGGACTCAATCGGTGCGCCGAAGAGCACCCCACAAACTACTAAAAGAACAAATGACTTTCCGGCTGAATATTAATCTCCAGCGGCACAGCTTGGGGGTCAGACGAAAGAGCAAACATAATCGCATTTGCAGCAGTTTCGGTACTCAGCATTTTTGAGCGGTCTACCTTCAAACTCACATTATCCCAAAACGGAGAATCGACTCCACCAAAATAGAATAGCGTAAACTTAACACCGTAGCGACGCAACTCATCTGCCATGCACTTGCTGAAACCAACTACCCCAAACTTTGAAGCACAATAAGCAGTTCCCATCGCCATCGAATGCTTCCCTAAAATCCCGATGACATTGCAGATGTGACCAGATTTGCGGTCTTTCATGACATTCGCGGCGGCTTGAGACGTGTAAAAACTGCCTTTCAAGTTCAAGTCAAGCATCGCATCTAAATCAGCAGGTTCTAACTTGTTCCACTGCTTGAGAATTCCGGCACCGGCGGCGTTTATGAGGGCATCAATTTGTCCGAAATGTTCGACAGTTTTTTGCATCAACGTCTCGACTTGCGACAAATCGGTGATATCTGTCGGTACGCACAGTACCTCTGTTGCCGAAAGTTCGCTAGCTAAAGCGTCTAATTTACTGCTATCTCTGGCGGCGAGCACTAGCGTCGCACCCGCATCGGCGAGTTTTCGGGCTACCGCTGAACCGATGCCGCCTGTCGCACCCACCACAACCACAACTTTGTCCTGCATATCCCTTTACATTTCTTTACGTCTCGATTGTATGATAACTCAAGTTGCTAGTAATGGGGACTGTGAAGGAAGAAGGAAGAGGGAAGAAGGAAGAGGGAAGAAGGAAGAGGGAAGAAGGCTATAAGGCTTCGCGAGCGGGTAAAAAGAAGGAAGAAGGAAGTGCGGCAACTGATTATTTAACGGATGTAACGGATAGATGTTGAGGGAAGAAGGAAGAGGGAAGTTCGGCAACTGATTATTTTTAATTTAGGGAAACTTGCCAACCTTTTTCGGCTTTTTTTAGCTGAAGAGAAGTGCAGGATTGCAAGAATTTAGGAAACTTTCTACCGAGATTAAACTCCTTAATTATTTGGGTAATTTGTTTGCCGTATTGTCTATGAAATTCGCTGCCTACATTGGAGAGGAATACAGAATTGTGAGGAGAGTTGTCGGTTAAGTCGCTAACTATTTTTACCAGAGCTTTTTCTAAGTCTTCCAAAGAATTAATGTCGGTTAATCTCGCAGGTGCCACCTGGTGGTGGTTGAGGTTATCTTTGCTAAGTATTGGCGGTGGTGGCGACAATTTGACTTCAAAGAGAGTGACATAAGTTTGAGAAGTTTCTGAGGGTTTGTGGACGACAAAATCGGTGGGATATTTGAGGAAAACATCCCTGGTTTTAGTGCCGAGTAAATGATGGGCAACAACTTCATTCAGGACTAAACCGTGATTGTCTCTAAACAAAGCTGCAATTGTAGAAAGTTTGATCCATTGGGCTGAAGTGCGTTGTTGTTCTTTTTTGATTATTTCTTTTAGCTGAATAACTAATTGTTCTATGGGTGTAATTTCCGGTACTGTCACGAGGGAATACGTTTCAATTTGTCCGGTTTTGCTGTTTAAAACTATGATTTTATCTATTTGTTTGCGGACTTGAAAGACGGTTAGTCCGTGGGCTTGCAGTGTGTTGCTGAGGTGGGTGAGGGCGCGATCGGACGAACAGACAAAAATCTCCTTGGCTGTGGGATAATGTACGAAAATTGATGCGCCGACTGTTGCCATTTTTAAGTCGGCGCTGTCTTTGCCGGGGGGGACGTGAATCAGTTGATAGCCGCGCTGGTGAAATTCGGCATCTTTTTTGCCCATGCTGCGCCAGTTGGCAAAGGCTACTTTTATTTGGATGGGATAGTGGGAGATTCCCTCTAGGAATTTTTCGGTTTCGATGGTGAGTTGCAAGTTTTCGACATCTAGCAGCAAGATGGCAATGCCGACAGGAAGTGAATTTGTTTGAGGCGCGGTGGGAGTTGGAGGTTTTGCGGAAACTGAGTTTTTTGATGGGGCTGGTGCTGTTTGGGGTGTCGCTAGCTGCTGAATTTTGGCAAATAATTTGCTGAATTGAGGTGAATTAATGAATTCGGGAACCAGCAGAATTTGGAGATATTTTTGGGCAGTCAGCAGCAGGGAATCTGTATCGTGGGCTACTTTGAAATTTTTTGTCAATTTTCCAATCAAAACTGACTGAAAATCAGGTTTGGCCCAGGGGGTTTTCCTGTATTTTTCAGCTATCCATTCGGGAT
>JBDTEI010000534.1:0-8112 GCA_039922675.1 Microcoleus sp. | reverse complement strand
TTCTGTCATGGGAACTTGGAAATTGGGATATCGAAGGAAGAAGGAAGAGGGAAGAGGGAAGAGGGAAAAGGGGAAAAACAGTTATCCGTTTGTCCTTGACTTCCGTGTCGTGCTGTTGGGGATTGGGGATTGATAATTTGTGTTTTTTTAACTTTAACTCTTAGTTTTCAGCTATTACCAATTACCAATTACCAATTACCATTACCCCCAATTGAATTAATCGGATAAACGTACGCCTCCTTCTACAGTTCGCACGTCACCGAAAAAGGGTTGGGGAGTGCCGTTCCAGTTGAAGTCGCTAACTCTAAAAGTCAGGCTACCGACTTGACGCTCAGGACTAAAAAGCAAAATAATTGCGTAGCTGCGGCGGCTGTATTCTAAAGTGTAGTTCGTACTAATAGCTTCCCCGCTATCTAAATTAATAGCTCTTTGAAATCCGACTCGAAACCCTCGGTAAACTTGCTGGACAAGTCCAAAAGACAGGACTTTCAAATCTACCAAGCGATCGAACAAATAAGGCGATACACCGTCCTGCGCTACCTGAGTGTAAGTCACGTTAAATCCAGTGTAGTCGAGGAAAGGGCGGGAGAAATGGCCGAATTGCCCTTGAAGGCCGATGCTGCTGGCGATCGAATTTTGTCGATCGCCGCTGCTGTAATAAGAGCCAACTCCCCGGACTCCCAAGGCCAGTTGCAAGAAAGGAACCACTGGTGTCCGGGTGTACTTCAAACCTTGGGTAGGAGTGCGAGGCAGCGGTTTACCTTGCCACAGGTTGAAGCCGCGGCTCAAGGCGACGCTGGCTTGGGCGCGGCTCAGATCGATGCGGTTATTGTCCCGCACTGGTTTGAGCAAGTCTGGTCGATCGGTGTCAGCATTGATAAATTGATACCCGCCTTGGTAGCTGACATGAATGCCAGTGCGTCCGATTTGCATATCTGGGGAAGTGAGGACGGCCCCGAGGCTGCTCTGCACGGTTTGATAGCCTAGAGAACCGTTGAACAGTCGATCGCGGTAGCTGTATTCTCCTGCCAGAGAGTAAGTGCCGACCATCTGCCGCAGGCGCAAATTGCCTCGAAAACTGTCTTCCGGCAAATTCGGAAAACCGTCAAAAGTCAGAAATATCGCCTCGCCCTCGAGACTGGTCCGCCGGCTCAGAGTAGCACTCAACTTTGCCTTGAGCCCGTAGCTGTCGGGGAAAAACGGATCGCCACCGTGGTTTGCCACTACCCGCTGAAGGTAAATTTGGGGCGTCAGAGTGAGCCGCACTGGCCCGTTTTGCAACACCTCCAAACCGCACTCGGCAAACAAACCGCCCCTGTCCGTCGCGTCGTAGCCCAAGTTCAAACACGGGCCGTTTTTCCGCTGGCTGTCAAATACTTGACGGCGGGGATAAACGGGTATTTTGACGCGGTTGTCGAACACCAAGCGAGGCGAATTTGTGACCACTTCCTCAGCCGTGGGCGAAATCTTTCTAATCGTCGCTCTCCTAGCCCTGTATTCAAATTCTGGGGGGGAAAACGGGTCGTTAGTCATCCGAATGTTGGTTGCGATCCGACTGCCGTCTGGCAGCAGATCGAGGCGTTCTGCTTCAAAGCGGACACGGTTGACGGCGCCGGTAATGTTGGGGGCTGCTAACTGTCCGCCACCCCCGACTACCACGGTGGCAGATCCGGAGGATTTGACTCCGCTGAGTGGCTGCTGGCTGGTAATTCGATCGCTCAGTGGCTGTTCGAGAATCGTGCCGGCACTGATATCTGTCGGTAGTGTTGTCGTCAAATCACTACCTGCTGCTGGCAAGAAAAGTTGGCCACTGGCTTGTTCGACGGTGCCGGAGTTGAGACCGAAATTGAAGTCCATCTGCTGACCGCGGATGACTTGTTGGCCGCGGGTATAGGCGACATTGCCGGATGCAATGACTTGGCGGGTGACTAAGTTGACGATCGTGCGATCGGCATCAATCACCGTTTGCCGGAACCGCACTACAACCCTACCAACCGCCGTAACAATTTGCTGCTTGTCGTCGAATTCTTGGCTATCGGCCTTAATTTCGATCGTATCACCCTGAGTCACCGGAAAAGGTACCGTCCGCTGTCTTGGCACAGTCCGCCCAGGCCGCTGCCCTGGCTTCAGGGGTGGCTGCTGCGATGGCGGCGGAGTCAATCCGGGCACCGTTCCCGGAGTTGGAAGCTCGAACCAGGGCTGCTGCGTCCCAGGAGACGGTTCTGGTTCGGGAATGTCAGGAGCCACGGGAGTATTATCTTCTAACTGCTTTCCCTTAGCCTGATACCAGCTTTCCTGCTGCGGGACAAGATTCCTCTGCTGTGGTTTCTCCTCTTTTCTCTGCGCCTCTGGGATTGGTTCTTGATTTGGGCTGGAAACAGCAGCTTCTATCGGCGACAGCGGATAAGCAGTAAACGAGGCATCTTTCTCGGCTTCGACAGTTGCGGGTTTTCCCACAGCATCCGGACGCTGAAATCCCACCACTGCGTCACCACTTTCCACGGAGGTTAGGGGGTCGGCGATTTCTGAAGGCTGACCGGTGGCTGGGGTGGTGCCGAGGAGTGCGGCTGAGGGTTCTGGTTGCGGGGCGGGTGTTGGTTCGGGCTGAACTATTTCTGGGCTTGGTTCCGGTATTTCTGCGGAGTTGCTGCGGGTGTCTCCATCATTTGCCGCCACAGTCAGGGCGACTTTTTTTGGCTTGGCGATGTAGATGATGGCAGATGGTTCGGGCGGCGGTACCGGATAGGGCATAGTTATAACAGGTGAGTCATCCGATTTTAGATTTTAGATTTTAGATTTTAGAGAGTTTGTTATAGATAGCGGACAATTGATCGTCCAAATTTTTGCATTTAACAGGCAGCGTTTCAAGGTTAACCCGAAATTTTCTGGTGGGCGGAGATGCTAACGCGCTCATTCTCAGAAACTTGGTTCCTGACTAGATGTTTCGCGACCAAGGCGAATATTTTCCTAGCAACGGGGTTTCTTTCGGCATAAGATAACCTCGCTAGTGGTGCGAGGTCAAGTTTTGTTGGACTAATTTTTGTGGGTTTGCTGGCTGGGCGGGGACTGCGGTGACGTGTCCCCGACGAGCTAGCGGTCGAGATACCTGGTTTATTCCATGTCTCTGCGGTTGGGGTTCCGGGCTGGGTCATTGGACAAAAACCCAAATATGAACAGGGAAACAAAAAATAAAACAACTACATTAACTACGATTTTGAGGGTTAGCACTGTGGGAGTCTCCAAAGATGGAATAATAGCGAGCTGATTTGCTGCTGTTGCGGCAACTTTTTTATCATAAGCTAAAGATTAGTCAATTTTATCTTTGCTTTTGAGGATTGTTGGCAAGTTGGTTTTTACCCAATTCCAGATTTGCTCGACGATTTTTTCGACGCGCACCATGACTAAATCGAACCATTCGAGCACTTGTTCTAGTGGGTGTTTAATGTAACCCATCGATTGTGCTTTGGTTTCTAAGTATTCGTCCTGGGGTGGGACGCTCTGATTTTTTGGTGCTGTGGTGCTTGTGGTGGGGGTGTATCTGCTGGTTGGCTGGGTGATTGCTGCTGGGGATTGGGTGTTTTGTGCGGTGTTGAGGTTTGTGTGTTTTGGCACTTGTGTTTCCGGTGCGCGCTCTGGGGTTGATTCTGCTGCGAGTGCAGAGCTATTTTCTGGAGTGACTGCTAAATTTGAGCTTTTTTGGGGTTGACTTTTTGGCACTTTTCCCATCAAGCTCTGTTTTAGCTGCGCGAGCAGGTGGTGAATTGCTTCTGGGTAAGGTGATATTGAGACTGCGGTCGATCGACCTTCTGGCAATTCTCCTAATTCTGCCATTTCTTGCTTGACTTTTGCACTGCTTTGTGATATGAGGCTTTGAGCTATGGCGTCGGGTTCGGAACTTTCCTCAATGAAGTGCAGCGGTGCTGGTTCCCCGAATAAGTCTTGCCAATTTAACCACGGTCGATCGACCTCTGGGCTGTTTTGCGATTTTTCTTGTTCTTGGCGCTGTTTTAAATAATACTGAATAGCGACCGCTTTCTCAGTGTTATCACTGGCAGCCGTTTCTTTCCCCAGCAGATGGTCTACGGAAGACCAAATCATTTTTTCGATATTGTGAGCGTATTTTTCCAGGATTTCGCGGGCTGACAGACCTAAATTGGTTTCTGTGCCGGATGTGTCAAATTTTACATCTGGGTTGTCGAGGGTGGTTGTGGTGGCTGGGGGGAGGGTGAATTCTTCGACGTTGACGGCGGCACGATCGAGTAAGGTAACAAAGGAGAGCGGATTGCCGGTGCGATCGAACTGGCTGTTAAAATTAGTTTCTAATTTTGGGGTATTGTAGTCGATCGAATTTGATTGAGCAATCGACTGCTTTGCGGTGTTGGCAGGAGCGATCGACGTTGTGGCTGTTTGGACTAAAATGGTATTGCGGTCGATCGCGCATTTGACTGCCAGAATTGATTCTCCAAACTGATTTCTTTTCACAGCAACCGGACTCGACTGAAGCCAGGCCATCAATTCCCAAAAACGGCGAACCGGCGCAAACTGAGCTTTTTTAGCAGCCGACTCTAAACCGAGATTAAATTTTAATTCTTTTTGAGCAATTTCGCGCCGTGCCGCCCCGCAGTTTGCAACTTCCCAAGTTATGCGACTTTCGAGCAGTTCCTGCTGTTCGGGTGTCAAAATATCTAATATGCGATTTTCATCTCCTACCAAAACCAAAGTGCGGGCGGGAATAAAACTCGCGATTCCCTCAACTTTCGGTTTACTGTCTAATTGAGTTTTAGCCAGCGGATGCTCTAAGACGGAAGTTGTTTGATGCTTGGCAGTTTGTCGGCTAAGATTGATTGCCAGAGGTAAATCGCTAGTGGCTTTCTCTGTTACAGGATTTGTCTGATTTATTAACAGCGGAAAGCTGGCTACAGTTGTGGCGGTTTGCGCCGAGTTTAGCAAATTCTCGGCGAGGTTTAAGATTTGGTCGATCGAACTGGCGTCGGAATTTTCTCCCGGATACCAATTTCCCGAAAAATCGGGATTTTCGTCACCAGCATATTCTTGAAGTTCGGGTAAATCTACTTTTTGACTGGATTCCCGCAACTGCCGGCTCAACATTCGGGAACTTTGCACGAGCAAGTAAGCTGGATAAAGTAGAATTTGGGTGGCGCTGAGAGTATTTTGTTTAATTTGTCGCCAAGTGCGATCGCAATTATCGGCGACTTGGCGGGACTGTTTGGATATAAAATTTAATAGTCGGCTTTGGTATGGGCCGTAGTAACCGTTGGACATAAGTTTAATTATTTAATAATTGCTGATTTTAGATTCGCGCCGGAATTGCTGAATTTTGCAGTAAAATCAAACCTGGATCTGAATCGCAATTTCAAACCCTCTGAAACCTTTATTTCTTCGAGTGCTAGCGCTTATGCGCGGCTTCGCCTACTGCGTCTTCGCGGTTCAATTCCGATCCCGATTCCTACGCAATTCCTATTTTAGCTAAATATGAGCGCTGCTGTGCCACCTGCTACCAATAATATTTCTGAAGTTGTAGAGAAGTTGCGCCGCCTCAGTCAAGTGGAGGTTCAGTCTGGTTGGAGGTTCGGCGATGCTGACTCGGCTGTTATAGGTGCGGTAGGTATTTCTAACGGGCCGGTTGCGGAACTTAACGGGAAAGGACATATTGCTTGGCCGTCAGGGAAGCAAGTTGTTTATTTGGGGCAGAAATTTGTAATTCCTGACAATTTGCAGGGCTATCCTGTGGTTGGTTTGCGGTTGCTGCTGGGCTTAACTTGGTGGGCCGAAGATGCTGCTATTTTTGTGAACGGCGAGTTAGTCGGAAGCGGCGATTTATTCGATTGTGCCGATCGAGTTTTGTTGAGTGCGTCGGCAAATCCGGGCGAGGAATTTTCAGTTATTTTGCGCTTGGTAAGTCCGGGCAACGATAATGGTGCTTTAGTGCGATCGATTTGTTTGTACGAAGCTGCGGACTCCACTTGTTTCGATCCGGGTTTTGTGGCGGACGAATTAGAGATTTTGCAAAATTCGCTGACTCTAAATCTCGAAACTAAAAATTCCCAATACCTCCCCACTACAATAATAGCAAGTCGCCCCTGGTTTGTCAAGGGAGAAACCCTGAAATCTGAGATTGATTTGGCGCTTGTTTGGATTGATTGGTCTGCTTTGCCGGATCGCGAAAAGTTCGATCGATCGCTCTCGATTTTGCGGCACAATTTACTGGGATATCTGCGCGCTTTTGATGCGGAGTTAGATGATGTAACCGCAGAGGGCGCAGAGGGCGCAGAGGGAGGAATCAGAGATGCTGTTTCTGAGACTGTGGAACATCACCGCAGTACATCTATATACATAGGAGAAAATAGCGGGCGGATATCTATATATAAAGGTAAAATCTATTTAGTTGGTCATGCTCATTTAGACTTAGCTTGGTTGTGGCCTGTCCCGGAAACTTGGGAAGCAGCAGAGCGAACTTTTGAATCAGTATTGAAACTGCAATCGGAGTTTCCCGATTTGATTTTCTGCCATTCAACTCCAGCGCTTTATGCTTGGATGGAAGAGCACCGCCCGGACTTATTTGCAGCGATTCAAAAACAGGTAGCGGCGGGTTGTTGGGAAATTGTCGGAGGGATGTGGGTTGAACCTGATTTAAACTTAATTTCCGCTGAATCAATGGTGCGGCAAGTTTTTTACGGACAGCTTTATGCGCAAGAAAAGTTTGGAGAATTGATGCGGGTGGCTTGGCTACCGGATACTTTCGGCTTTGGGTGGCAATTACCCCAGATTTTGCGCGACGGTGGAGTTGATTATTTTGTAACGCAGAAGTTGCGCTGGAATGATTCAACAGAATTTCCGCACGGTGCGTTTTGGTGGGAAGGGTTGGATGGTACTAAAATATTTAGCATGATGTCTGGCGCGATCGGCGAAAGTGTAGAATCTGTAAAAATGGCAAGTCATGCTTTTGACTGGCAATTAAAAACTGGTTTGCAAGATGCTCTTTGGTTGCCGGGAGTTGGCGACCACGGCGGCGGCCCGACTCGTGATATGTTGGAGGTGGCGAAACGGTGGAAATTGTCGCCTTTTTTCCCAAGGTTGGAGTTTGCGAAGGCGGTTGATTATTTGTCTTGGATTGAGAGTCAGTTTTTGCCGGAAGTTGCGGCAACTTTGACCGAAAATGATGTTCCCGAATCGGACAATCAGGAGGATTTGCAAGTTGGCGAAACTGTCGGGAATTTGCGGGCGCTAGAATTTTCCAATTTGTCGAAAATTTCGGATGCAAATCCTTCTATCTCACAACTCAAAAATCCCCCAGCTCTCCCGATTTGGAAAGACGAACTTTACTTAGAATTCCATCGGGGTTGTTACACGACTCGCGCTGATCAAAAACGCCAAAACCGTCGCTGCGAAGAATTGCTCTATCAAGCGGAATTGCTGTCTTCGATCGCCACAATCTGCACCGGTGCGGTTTATCCGAAAGTTGAGTTAGAATCAGCTTGGAAACAGGTGTTGTTCAACCAGTTTCACGATATTTTGCCCGGTTCTGCGATCGCCCAAGTCTACACTGATGCTAATCTAGCCTTTGCCGAGGCCGATCGCACTTGCCGCGAAATCCTGCTAAAATCTCTAGATGCCATCGCTGCTGAAATTTCTCTGCCGAAGCCACCGCAGCCGGACGCTCAACCGATTTTTGTTTTCAATACTCTCAATTGGTCGCGATCGCAGGTTGTCGCCGTAACTCTTCCCGATTCCCCTGATGCAGCTTGGCAAATTTACGACTTATCAGGACAAAGGTTGACTTCGCAGATTGTTAAGGGCGATCGACTCCAACCGCAATCCCCATCTACACTATTATTTTCGGCAAATCATGTTCCGGCGATCGGCTACCACCTGTTTTGGCTCTGCTCTGACGCTCAAACTGTAGATAATGCGTCCGCAAGCCCAGCAACCGAAAAACAGACAGACTTATCAAAACTTACATACGGTATAGCACACAAAAACACGCCTTGTCAAGAAACGCATTTTCCAGCCCCAGAAATGGTCTTGGAAAATGAACTTATTCGCGCCAGAATAGACGTAGAAACTGGCAACTTATCCAGCATCTGGGATAAA
>JBDTEI010000533.1:0-5388 GCA_039922675.1 Microcoleus sp. | reverse complement strand
ACGGCTGCAAGCACTGCAATTAAAGGATTTTATCATACAGAGATCTGAGAAGATTTGATGAAGATTGGGTGCAATGTGTCGGGACAGCGATCCCCAACCGCAAAAGATTGTGGTAGTCTGTTGCAGTTCGTGAACAAAACACAAATTGCAAATCGAGCATGAGTTGTCAAAGATCAGGGAAGGTTCCACAATTTTTTTTTGGGCTGAAGCATTAAAGCAAAAATGCACCTGGATACTTTGGTTTGACTTGCGGGGAATGGCGAAGGGCAAGAAGAGAGAAATCCTGGAAACCCTCTAGTCATTAGACTAATCCTCCAATCTCGATTGGCAATGGCTTTCACAAAAATGGACGTATGAAGGAAAAATTTGTTGGTGGTCTACTCGCTATCCTGTTAGTTCCTATGGTAGGAACGGCATCTTCTTGTCACGCACAAGCAACAACGGATGTCGTCAAGCAAAACTCTCAGGCTTACAAGCAAGTAATTGCCACCCAACCGTCCCCGCAGTTAAACGCTGATCGGGTCGAAGCACAAAAAGTTGGACAATATCAGTACCAAGCAAGAGCTGAAGTTGTCCAAGACTCGATCGTCAAAATCCAGCCCCACGAATTGGGCGGGCGACAAGCAGCGACAGTTTACGTGCGAAACATTCCAGTCATCACCTTTCTGAACCCAAGTCCCGAAACAAATACCAAAATCGGAGCAACTGGCGACAGCGGGGCCGGTACTCGCAGTCAGTTGAAAGTAGCGGGCGCGAAAGAAAATCCCAAAGTTGGAAACATTGCCAGCAACGAAAGCAACCAAGAACCCGATCCGGTGTGGCGGGCATCCAGCCTAGCAGCAAAACTCAACCAGCTAGCCCGCAACAACATCGATCCGAACAGCATTACCGTGAAGTGGGAAAAAGGCGATCGCTACCTGATCCAGGTAAACGGCGAGGACTTGGTAAACATCAACGCCGAAAACATCCTCCCCGACACCACCAGTGACTTTAGCCGAGATGCGCTGCAAGTCACAAATCGCCTCCGCCGACTGCTGGGCAACGCCCCACCCCTGCAAGCAGTCGCAGACCAACCGCAACCAGAAGCCCCCGTGCTGTCTATGGGCCCAGTTCAAGTGCGGCTCAGTGGCTGGGCTTCCTGGTATGGCCCGGGATTTAACGGCAACCTCAGCGCCAGTGGCGAGCGTTTCAACCAAAATGATTTGACCGCAGCCCACCGCCAATTGCCATTCGGAACTAGAGTTATGGTGAGAAATCTCGACAACGGCCGCTCCGTAGTCGTCCGGATCAACGACCGCGGCCCCTATGTGGGCGATCGGCTGATTGACTTGTCCGCCGGCGCAGCCAACGTGCTGGGAATGATGGGCAGCGGGGTTGCGAGAGTCGAAATCCAAGTAGTCGAACCCAAGCAACAAACAACTGTAGGACGGTGACAGGTGACACTTGACAGTTGACAGTTGACAGCTTGCGAAAGAGAAGGGATGAGGGCGACCTCTACCTTGAAGCAAGAAGATTCGAGTCATGAATAGTCTGCTTTTAATTTCTCCCTACAAGGGTTGCGGCTTTAAACCAATTCTTTCTGGTAAGGCAGAATACAAAAGTTATCCGAAGTGTAGAAGGCAGAAAGTAGAATAAAACTGACATCTTGGACTCGTCGAGTCCCGATGCGGGCGGGCGAGTTTGTTGCTAACATCGCTGCAAGATGTCCGATCGAACAAATTCAGACAAATAAATTCTGCATTCTGCCGAATGCCTTCAGGAGAGTCTACCGGTGCGCCTGTTTACGACCATTGCAGCACTTCGCTGCTACTTAAATTTACAAAAGTCTGCTGTACCTGATTTGACAGTCGGTTTAGTGCCGACAATGGGAGCTTTGCACGCAGGACATCTCAGCTTGATCCAGCGGGCTAGACAAGAAAATGCGATCGTCGTGGTGAGCATTTTTGTCAACCCTTTGCAATTTGGGCCGAGAGAAGATTTTCAAGATTATCCCCGGAATTTGGAGCAAGACCGATTGCTGTGCTCGGAAGCTGGGGTTGATGTTATTTTTGCTCCCCCAGCAACGGAAATGTTCGGCAACTCAGGGGTCGATTCCCTAGGGGATAGCTTCGCCGCGCGTACAGAAACAGACAAAACCGCCCAAACACAAATTCAGCTTTCATCCTTAACTCAAGTAGTGCCGCCGCCGGCGATGACATCAGTATTGTGCGGCCTATCCAGGCCTGGTCATTTTCAGGGTGTCGCGACAATTGTGACTAAACTTTTGAGTTTAGTGCAGCCGACAAAAGCTTATTTCGGTCAGAAAGACGCTCAGCAGCTAGCAATTATCCGCAAGCTGGCTGTTGATTTTAACTTACCTGTAGAGATTGTTGCTTGCCCGATCGCCCGCGAAGAATCGGGACTAGCAATGAGTTCTCGCAATCAGTATTTAACAACCGAGCAAAAACAGCAAGCCTCCGCACTCTATCGCGCACTGCAACAAGCCTCGAAAACTTTTGCTTCAGGCGACCGCACCGTAGCCGCCGCACTCGCTGCCGCCCGCGCAGAAGTCGCTGGAGAACCCGAAGTCAAGCTCGAATATGCGGAACTCGTCGATCCCGACACTCTGATGCCGTTGCAGGTTGTGGAAACCGCGGGACTTTTAGCCGTAGCAGCCAGAGTTGGCTCTACTCGCTTGATTGATAATATAATTCTCAGGAACCGCCGGCCCATTGTGGCGATCGACGGCCCGGCGGGCGCTGGCAAATCTACCGTAACTCGCCAAGCAGCAAAAGCTTTGGGCTTGTTTTATCTGGATACCGGGGCGATGTATCGGGCGCTGACTTGGCTGGCTTTGAAAACGGGGACGCCGATTTCTGACGAATGTGCGATCGCCGAATTAGTCAGTTGCAGCTATTTGGAATACAACCTCGATCCGGGATCTTTGAGGCTGAAGATTAACGGCGAAGACGTAACCGAGGCAATTCGGAGTTTGGAAGTGACATCCCGCGTCTCAGAAATGGCGGCGATTCCCGCCGTGCGTCACTTTCTGGTAGAGGAACAGCGGCGCTGCGGCACAAAAGGCGGGATTGTGGCAGAAGGCAGGGATATCGGCACTAACGTGTTTCCCGATGCGGAGTTGAAGATTTTTTTGACGGCTTCGGTACAAGAGCGATCGCGCCGGCGGCTGTTACAGCTTAAAGAGAGCGATCGAGCTAATATTAGTTTGGCGCAGTTGGAACAAGACATCGCTTTGCGGGACGAAAAGGACAGCAGCCGCGAGGTTGCACCTTTGCGAAAAGCTGCCGATGCTGTGGAAATTCAAACAGACAATCTGACTGTTGACGAAGTTATCGATCGAATTGTCGGCTTGTACAAACAGAGAATCGGCCCTCAAAGTTAATTTTAGGACGCTGCGATTCCCCGCAGCATCAGCTAGGGATGCAGGCTCCTAGCCTGAGTCCCTAACAATATAAACGTGCGACTAACGGGATTTGAGCGCCATAGGGAAATTTTCTACTAACTATTTCCCGTTGAGATTGGTTATAGGATTTCTCGCGTACAAGTCTTAATTTTTTTGATCCGGGCGGGCTTCCCTGCGAGCAGTTATTTGCAGTAACATTTCTAGGGGCAATTCGATTTAAGATGATTGTCCTAAGTGGATTAACTTGATATCAAAATAAAATCTAGAATTAATTGTGCAAGGTGTGAAGGAGAGAACGACGTGACAAAAATGAAACGGCTTTTGAGGCAGCGAAAAAATTTAATCGTTGCTTTTGCGGCCGCCGTAGGCAGTTTTTTGCTGGGTGTGATGTTGCCGATGAACTTACGGGCAACTCAGCTAGTGGAACCGATACAGGCGCAAGTCTTGGCGGTATCATCGCAAGAATCAAAGGATCTCGCCAATGTGAATGGGATCAAAGGGGCGATCGCCCATCGAGTTGAGTTTTCCCAACAAGCTTTAGCCTCTTTGCAGGTAAACCGCTTTCAATCAGGCATACCGTCCGAGTTGAAAGGTACAACGATCCGTCAGGCGAAACTAGACTCCCAGCACAAGGCGATCGCCTTGACATTTGACGACGGCCCCTGGCCGACAACAACCAGACAAATCCTAGGTATTCTTAAGAAAAATAATATTAAGGGTACATTCTTCTGGGTAGGAAGATACCTGCAAGCATATCCCGAACTTGGCAAACCAGTTGCGGCAGCCGGTCACGCGATCGGCAACCATACTTGGAACCACCAATACATTAAATATAACGAAGACGGTGCGGCTCGCGAGATCGATCGCACTTCAGCCTTAATTGAGGAATTGACTGGCGTCAAAGCATCCATGTTCCGCCCGCCAGGAGGCATTTTAAACAATGGATTGGCAGCTTACGCACAGAAGAAAAATTATACAGTTGTGATGTGGTCTGCGGATTCTTTAGATTGGCAGATTCCTGCGCAACCTTTGATGGAAAATGTGATGCGGCAAGCAAAGTCCGGAGGCATTGTGCTGATGCACGACGGCGGTGGTAATCGATCGAGGACTGTAGAAGTTTTGCCCGCTATCATTGCTCGATTCAGAAAGGAAGGGTATCAGTTCGTAACAGTTCCCGAGTTATTGCAGATGCAAGAACAAGAGTCAAAACATCAGGAAACAGCACAGAAATAAAACAATGGAATCGTGAAATTAAGAGCTATTTTTCCATTTTTCCGAACAACTAGCCAGCCGAAAAAATAACTCGCTCGCACTCAATAACTCGCCAGCTAGACCACCATTAAAAAAGTTATTAGTGAGGATTAAAGTCCTCACTAATAACCCTTTTAATTCAGTCAGTTTGAATTAAATTAAAAGGCAAATTCTGCAATTGAGAATTCACCCAAGCAGCCGCCGCTACTCCCGATCGCAAAGCAGCTTCAATTTGACCATCCCCGCACAAATCCCCGGCACAAATCAGCGGCAAAGTCCCTTCCGCCGGCAAACAAGAAACAGGTAAAGGATTTCGACAAAAAGCATAGCGCCAGCGGTGAACCTGTAACCATTCAGGCTGATTCAGCCAAGGGATTAGATATTGAGAAGCGCGATCGAGCAATTCCTCACCGACAGCATCCAAATCAGCAGCTTCTAAATAGCGATCGGCAAAATTAGCAGTGCTGTGAACCACAAACACCGGCTGCTGCGGATCGAGCCGCTTGCTGCTGTCGAGGCCAACCCAAGCTAAATCAGAATCATCAGGAAAAGAAACAGATTTCCACTGCGGATTGAGATTGCTCAAATCAGACTTTCGTTCCGCAGGATAGCCAGCCATAACTGTAATGCAAGGGTCATACTCTACAGAACGCAATTGGTCAATAAAATCAGGCGAAAAACCTATTTCTGAATCCAAAAACATTAAAGCTTGAGGAGCAGGAATTGCCACAACC
>JBDTEI010000532.1:0-6028 GCA_039922675.1 Microcoleus sp. | reverse complement strand
GCTGCGATCGCGACTGGGGGCAAAACTTCCGGCGGCAAAGATCCGTCGATAAATTCAGATAAAGTTTCGAGACTGGGGAAAGTTTCTAGTAGCTGGCGGAAGGTAATTTTAACCTTAAATTCTTTTTGGAGGTTCAGGGCTACTTGAGTCAAAGATAGAGAATCTAAACCCATTTCTAAAAAGGTTAGATCGTCGCTGACGCTACCTAAATCTTCACCAGAAGTTTCTTCTAAGATATTTTTGATTTGGGGAATGAGCCTTTCTTTACGAGCTAGTTGTTGGGTTGCGACTTGTAAATTTGACATTGGTAATGAGTTGATAGTTGACTGTTGACTGTTGACTGTTGACTGTTGACTGTTGACTGTTGACTGTTGAGAATCGGAAATTGGAGATTGGGCATCTAGAATTGGGAGTTGGGAATTCTCCCCATCTCCCCATCTCCCCATCTCCCCATCTCCCACTCTCCCCATCTCCCCATCTCCCACTCTTCCCCTCTCCCCCTCTCTCCGCATGGGTTCGATCCAGAAGCGTTTGCTTTCAAACGGATAAGTTGGCAAGGGGATGCGATCGCGCGTTTCGTCTTGATAAAAACTCTGCCAATCGATCGACACTCCGCAAAGCCAAAGCTGTCCGGCTGCGCTTAACAAAGCAGTCCATTCAGCGTTGTTATCTGGATTATCGGTTAGAGAAGAAATAGCGACTTGTTTTTTCAAATCTTTGGATTGTTTGCGAGCCAAAGTAGCAACCGTTGTTCTAGGCCCGACTTCCAAAAGTATCCGGTTCGGATCTTGCCAAAGTTCTTTGATGCCGTCGGCAAAACGCACTGTCGCCCGCAAATGCCGCGCCCAATACATCGGATCTGTTGCTTGTTCTGCGGTGATCCAACTAGCAGTTACAGTCGAAACAAAGGGGATAGTTGGCGCTGACAATTGCACTTTTTTGACATATTCAGCGAAAGGTTCGACGATCGAATCTACCATCGGCGAATGGAAAGCGTGGGAAGTGTGCAAGTGTTTGCAGACAATCTTTTCGCTGGTTAATTGCTGTTCAAAAAGTGCGATCGCATCTGTCGGCCCAGAAACCACGCACAAATCCGGCGCATTCACCGCCGCCACAGCCAAATCCCCACTCAAGCGCCCTTCGACTTGCGCCGCTGGTAGCCGTACCGACAGCATTGAGCCCCCCGGTAAATCTTGCATCAAGCGCCCTCTAGCAGCCACCAACATCAGCGCATCTTCCAGGGAAAACACGCCGGCGATAGTTGCCGCGACAAATTCGCCGATGCTGTGCCCGATCGCACCTTGGGGAGTAACGCCCCAACTCTGCCACAGTTGGGCCAGCGCGTACTCTACGGTAAATATTGCAGGCTGAGTCAAAAAGGTTTGGCGGAGAGATTCGGCGGCTGCGGTTTCATCGCTACCGGGATATAGCACTTGGCGCAAATCTCGGCCTAGGTGCGGCTCCAAAATTTCGGCGCAGCGATCGACCGTGGAGCGGAATAAAGGCTCAGATTCGTACAAATTCAAGCCCATATTGACGTATTGCGCCCCTTGTCCCGGAAACATGAAGATTACCGCCGGATTTCTCGATTCGGTGCAGCGGGTGGCTGTACGTAGCGGTGGCAGCGATTCGAGCAACTCTAGGGCATCGGAGCGATCGCTGCAAACGGCGAAGCGGCGGTAATTAAAGGCTTGTCGCCCGGTTTGCAAGGTGTAAGCAGCATCGGCGAGATCGATTTCTGGGTTTTCGGCGAAGTGCGATCGCAAGTTGGCGGTAGCCGCGTCCAAAGCAGATGCTGTTTTTGCCGACAGCAGCAGCAACTGTCTGGGGCGAGAAGGGCTTGACGGTGTGAGTGCCGGCGCTTCTTCTAGGACAACGTGAGCGTTAGTACCGCCGACTCCAAAGGAACTGACTCCGGCTCTTCTGGGCGTTTTCCCGGCTTTCCATTCCGCAAGTTCGGCGTTGACGTAGAAGGGGCTGTTGGCAAAGTCGATCGCCGGATTCGGTGTTTCGTAGTGGAGAGTGGCGGGTATTTGTTGGTGTTTGAGGGCTAAAGCTGTTTTAATCAGCCCCGTGACTCCGGCGGCGGCGATCGTGTGTCCGAAGTTGCTTTTGATGGAGCCGATCGCGCAAAATTGTTTAGCTGTGGTTTTGAGAGCAAAGGCTTGTGTCAAAGCTGCAATTTCGATCGGATCGCCGAGGGGAGTTGCCGTGCCGTGGGTTTCAACGTAGGATATGGTTTCTGGATCTACACCGGCCATCGCCTGCGCCATCGCGATCGCGTCTGCTTGTCCGTCCACGCTGGGCGCTGCAAAACTGACTTTTGCCGCCCCGTCGTTATTTAAGCCTACTCCGCGAATTACCGCATAAATTGTATCTCTGTCGGCGATCGCTTCTTCCAAACGCTTGAGTACCACAGCCCCAGCAGCGTTGCCGAACACAGTCCCTTCAGCCTTGGCATCAAAAGGTTTGCAATGTCCGTCGCTAGAAAACATCCCCCCTTCTTGATACAAATAACCGCTATTTTGGGGAGCCGTAATCGAAATCCCGCCGGCGAGAGCTAAATCGCATTGATAGCTCATCAAAGCATAAAAAGCTTGACAAACTGCAACTAATGATGTAGAGCAAGCCGTATGAACGCTGACGCTCGGCCCCTTAAGATTCAGCTTGTAAGAAGTGCGGGTAGCGATGTAGTCTTTTTCGTTCCCTACCATCACCTGAAACTCGCCGGCGCGGGAAATTATGTCCGATCGCCAGGCGATGTTGTTGGGAAAATAAGTATTGTTCCCCGTACCGGCATAAACTCCGATCGAACCGTTAAAAGTATTCGGATCGCAGCCTGCATTTTCTAGGGCGGCCCAAGCTATTTCTAAAAAAACCCGTTGCTGCGGATCGGTAATTTCGGCTTCGCGGGGACTGACACCGAAAAATGCAGCATCAAAGCGATCGGCACCGTCAATAATTCCTCTAGCTTTGACGTAATTTGGCGCTTGTTGGAGCGCCGGATCAACACTGGGATCTAGTTCCGCATCGCTGAAAAACGTTGTAGACTCGACTCCCCCGCACAAATTCTGCCACAATTCAGTGACACTTGCAGCACCGGGAAAGCGGCCGGCCATCCCGATAATGGCAATGCCGTCAAGTTCTGAGTTTTCCTGTGAATCAATTGAATTATTCATACATTTAAGTTAAGTAAAATCCATTTAATCGAACGTCAAACACGGATTAATCAATAGCTTGCCATATAATTTTTTTGCCTTTTTCCTCCTTCATTCCGACTCATGAAACATGATCTATAATTCATCCGTGTATCCGAGTTAATCCCTGTTGTGCCTTCATCCTTTTCACCCTGAGCGAAGCCGAAGGGCTTTCTTCCTTCTTTTCACCCTGAGCGAAGCCGAAGGGCATTCTTCCTTCTTCCTCCTTCCTTCTTCCTTCTTCCTTCTTCCTTCTTCCTTCTTCCTTCGATTTAGCCTCTTTTTGTAGATTGCTTCGATCGACCAAAAGCAGCTTTTTGTCGATCGGCCCGGTCTTGAAATTTATTACTAGACTGCTTCGTACCCTCTCCTTGGTTTAAATAATTGGCCAATTGGGCGATCGTCGGATACTGGAACAATTTCACAACTGGCAAGTCTTTTTGTAGTAGAGCCCGCACTTGCACAGCAATTTGCAGAGTCATCAGAGAATTGCCTCCAATCTCGAAGAAATTGTCATGAATCCCCACGCGATCGAGCTTCAGCAACTTCGACCAAATGCCCGCTAGCACTCTCTCCAACTCGCTCTGCGGTGCCGCGTAACCCTGCGATTGTTCAGGTCGCTGCGAGTCAGGTGCTGGCAGGGCGCGGCGATCGATTTTGCCGCTGGGAGTCTTCGGCATCGCCTCCACAGTCATAAAAATCGCAGGCACCATGTAATCGGGGAGTTGCGATTGCAATTGGACGCGGAGATCGGCAATTGTTAGTTCCTCTTCTGGATTGACTGCTAAATAAGCAACCAATCGTTTATCTCCCGGTGTATCTTCCCGCGCTAGCACTACAGCTTGTTTTACCGCCCGATGTTTTGCTAGTGCAGTTTCGATTTCTCCCAACTCTATGCGGAAGCCGCGAATTTTTACTTGACCGTCAATACGTCCGATATACTCGATGTTACCGTCGGGCTGGTAGCGAGCTAAATCTCCTGTTTTATAAAGGAGATTTGATTTGGCACGATTAGATACTTCTTGACTTTCAGTAATCTCTAGTTTCTCAGCATCCTCATCCAATCTAAAATCGTTTAAGGGATTAGGAATAAATCTTTCAGCAGTCAAGTCGGGGCGGTTGAGGTAGCCGCGCGCTAAACAGATACCTCCAATGTGCAATTCTCCAGGAACGCCGATCGGTACGGGTTCCCCATTTCTTTGTAACAAATATATCTCCGTGTTGGCAACAGGGCGGCCGATGGGAGGCAGTGCGGGCCAATTTTCCGGCGGGCCGCTGAGGGTATAAGCTGTGACAACGTGGCTCTCCGAGGGGCCGTATTGATTGTGCAGGGTGCAATTTTCTAGCTGCTGAAAGAAACTAACTATGTAACGGTTGACTTGCAACTGTTCGCCGGCGGTAACTACTTCGCGCAGGGATTTTGGTACTAGCTGATAGCTATCGGCGGCTTCGGCTAAGTGTTGCAGGGCGATGAAAGGGAGAAATAGTCTTTGAATCTTTTCTGTGTCGATTAGCTGCAACAAACTCCGCGCATCTCGCCGCATTTCTTCGGTGATGAAAACGAGGGTGCCGCCCGCACACCAAGTACAAAACATTTCTTGAAATGAGACATCGAAGCTGAGGGAGGCAAATTGCAGGGTTTTGGCTGCGTCTTCGAGGGTGGAGTTTTGCAATTGCCACGCAATTAGGTTGACTAGGGCGCGGTGCGGGAGGAGAACTCCTTTGGGTTTGCCTGTGGAACCTGATGTATATATTGTATAGGTTAGGTTTTCAGGAGATACGGTGCTGGCGGGGTTTTCGGTGCTATGATTGGCGATTTCTTGCCAGTTTTCGTCCAAACAAACGGTTCGCGCTTGATGTTCTGGCAAGCCAGAAACTAAGTGAGATTGCGTGAGTATAACGGGAGTTTTGGTGTCGGCTAACATGAAAGTCAGCCTTTCTTTGGGATAAGCTGGATCGATCGGCACGTAAGCTGCGCCTGTTTTGAGAATGCCTAAAACGGCGATCGCAATTTCTAAGGAACGTTCCATGCAAATCGCTACTAAAACATCGGGCCCGACTCCTAATTGCTGCAAGTAATGGGCTAGTTGATTCGATCGCGAATTGAGTTCGCGATAGGTAAGCTGCTGTCGGGAATTGTGGGGAAAAATGGCGGCAATGGCATCGGGCGATCGATCGACTTGCGCTTCAAATAATTGGTGAACGCATTTGTCGTCGGGATAATTTGCCTTAGTTTGATTCCAGGCCTGCAATTGAGCAATTTCGGCTGCTGTCAGCATTGACAATTTGCTGATTTTCTGCTGGGGATTCGCTGCTATACTTTCGAGCAAAGTTTGCAGGTGTCCCAACATTCGGGTAATGGCGATCGGATCAAACCGCTGGCGATCGCCCGCAATTTTCAGCAGCAATTCGTCTCCCCCGTATCCATAAACTGTTAGCGGAAAACTCGTCTGTTCTAAAACCTGAAATTCGCGATTTTTCCAGTTACCGCCTAGAGATTGCAAGGCAGAATTGAACTGGCATTTTTCAACTACTAGCAAGCTTTCAAATAAAGCGCTGCTGCGGGTAATTTCGCTCCATTCTTGAGTTTTGGCCAGCGGTACGTTACTGTATTCTTGCAGCGTATTCCATTGATTTTGCAGTTGTTTCAGCCAATCGACGGCTGGCATTTCTGGCGTGACAATTACTCTCAGCGGCAAAGTATTGATGAACAATCCTACTGCTGGTTCTGTTTTTTCTATATTTGGCGATCGACTGTTGCAAATAGATCCAAATACTACATCTTCCGAACCGGAACAGCGGCTCAAGAGTAAAGCCCAGACTCCTTGCAG
>JBDTEI010000531.1:0-8697 GCA_039922675.1 Microcoleus sp. | reverse complement strand
TTCGTAGATTTTGGTAAGGACACGGCAATACCGTGTCCCTACCAAATTAACACAATTCTAGAAATCGGGCGTGCCACAGTTTGCCGCTTTCCGTCAATCCCTGCGATCGCACTTTGATTTTGACTCCGCGAGGGTTAGCCTCGTAGAGTCGGGCAATTTCCTGCATTTCCGCGCCGCTAAAGCCCGTTCCCACTGTTCCGAGCGGCACTAATTTGCCCGCAATTTCTTGGGCCACTTCGATCGCACTAAAGGGCCGCCCCGCAACTTTAGTCGGTGTCAATCCGACAATAAACAAATCGTATTCCTGACAGTATTTAGTCCGCACCATCGGAAATTTCTTAACATCTTTGCCCCCGACATAGTGGCAGTTGTGCAAAATCCAGACTTCGCCTTCTCTGTTTTCAGATTCCTGCTGATTTGCTAATAAAAGTTTTTCGGCTGCGGTGCGATATGTCGGTACAATTTCAAATTCTGAAGATAAACTTGCCAGCATTTCGCCAACTGCAACCCCGGCGGCAATTCGTTCGGATTCTGCCAAACCAGTCAAATCTTTGCCGTGGGAAAACAAACATTTGAAAATGGCATAAACTGCCGTTGGCTGGGTGGTCGGAAAGCCACTTTCAATATTAACTGTAGCAGCTTGCGCGCCCGTGCGGTGTTCGCTGCCAGTACAGCTTTTGTAGTACAGTTCGCCGTCTAAGACAAAGGTGCCAATTTTAGCTGCTGTGTCGATTAAAGTGCGATCGATCGCAATTGATGCTTGTTGTCGCAGGTTAGTCGATCGCGATTGGTAGTATACTTTATCCGGCGTCGCCACGACCACAACTCGATTGCCGTCCCGCTTTGGTTGTCCCCAATAATCATCATTTTCGATGTAATAAGAACGTTCGCTGGGCGCGTCAACCGGCTGCATCGTCACAATCCTTCCCGGCTGCAAGTGCGCAGGTAATTCGGGGACAATTGGATTATTGAGAGTCTCAACTTTGGCCGCGGTCTTTGATTTTGCAGCAGGAGCAGTATCGGTGGTAGAGTTGTTGGGAGTGTTTTTATTCGGCTTTTCTCCGATTTCCAATTCAAACGCTCTTTTCCAAAAGCCGATCGCCATTTCCGGGTATCCTTCCGACTCTGCACAGATTGCAAAACTAATAACTTTTGCCGTACCAATTCCGCGCCCGTAATCAGCCAAATACTGCACCGCCCCCGCTTCACCCATCAGGTGCAATTCCCGCGTGACGATGCGATTGTTCCAACGTTCTCGAATATCGGCGCTAATTTTTTTGGCTGCTTTTCGCTTTGCTTCTGCGTATTCGGTGCAGTCCATACTGCCTCCTTTTTGTAGGGCTACTTTTACACTATACTCAAACTTGATTCATTAGTCAAGTAGAGACAAAACCAGTCTTGGACGCATCAATCCCAAGAAACCGGGTTTTCCCACAAAAATCCTTGATTGCAGCCCGCAGATTCATTAAAAAATCTGGTTTCTGACTGCCCGCGAATAAGTTCTAAAAACATTGTTATGTCCCTACTCCAAGGCATTATACAATCGTTCCAAATCCCAAATCCCAAATCCCAAATTGTCAGATTATCCTCTTGCACCTGTTATCGTTTGAAAAAACTTAGGCGTATACCTTTGTAAAATACTTCCTGCTACTAGCGTCATTAAAGTTGCAAGGATAATTGTTAACAAATAGTATACAATGACAGTTATCGAATTGGAAGGCTTTGACAAATTGTCAAAAACTTCCTTGAAAACTGTTACCGTCGGTTCGTGAGCAGCATAAACAAAAAATGCCAAACCCGAAAGATTTAAACAGGCTTTTTCTAGCTTACCCGACACTAAGTCGGAAGCGCACCAAATCGCCGCCGTACCTACTAATCTCGTGCAGGATTCCAACTGGTGTTTGAAAGTTTGAATGTCGGATGTTTCCATTATCGTTAGCACAACAGCCATCCCTAGGTATATACCTACGATCGCACTTTTTCGTCGGTCGAGCCAAGTTAGATCCAATTTTTTAACAGCAATCAGACATCCCAAATAAAAAAATAACGGCCCCAACCACTGGATGTTAATAAAATCAAGTTGTAATTCCAGCAACCAAGGCGCGGCAAACAAAGCTAAACCTAAATACGGTATCTTTCTAGCTATTAGTAAAAATACCGGAGATAGAATCACCATCATGATCAAATCCCGAACGTACCAGAAATGAAATGCGATCGGATAAATGCTTTTGTACCCAGTTAAACAATCTATAAAATTTGCTAAACTGTAGTCTCCAATATATTTTTTGTAATGCCCTTGGATAATTGCACTCGTTGCCGGTACGTTCAAGATAATTAACACCATTGCCAATAAAGCCAAGTTCCAAAACAAATAGGGAACTACGAGAGTCCAAAACCGAGATTGTAGCTTTTCTTTGTAACAATTTAGCGATAAATTAAAATTTCTGAAAAATAGGAAGCCTGAAAGAATGAACAAAAAAGCCACGCAAGAACCGCCCCAAGTCCCGGCAATCAACGTCTGGAAAAACTTGTCAGCATATCCCACAGAATTAATGGACGAGTGAATAGTAACAATCCCAATGATTAGAGGCAGACGTAATAATTTGATTCGGTAAGATATTTCAGGCGTAATTTGCATTTTTTACAGAAAGATTGTACGGTTCGCTCGGCGGGTATTTGCATTTAGATAGCAAATTGTAGTAATCGGTTCGCAGCCAATGCTAAGATAGCCTCGATCGTGCGTTGAGGTCAATCATGCCGCCGCTTGCTTCTTACGAAGCCTGGTTCGCCAACTTCCGTTAGCGAAGCCCTCGAAGAGGATCGCACTTTCGATAATTTAATATCAAGTTTAATTGTACTCTGATGATGCGATTGATTTTGTACAGCAAACCCGGATGCCACTTGTGTGAAGGGTTGCAAGAAAAACTCGAACAGATTGAAAGCCTCAAGTTTCAATTGGAAGTACGAGACATTACCCAACGTGATGACTGGTTTCAAGCTTATCAGTACGAAGTGCCAGTTTTGTTTAAAGTAGAGTCCCAACGAAGAAATTCTGCTGGCGACGCTGCATTTTCCCCAGAAGAACAATTACCTCGTCCTTCTCCCCGCTGTACAGTCCCACAATTGGAGCAAATGTTACAGAAATATTTGCAAATCGATCCGTCACAATAATATGATTTACGCAAAAAATCAAGTCGTCCTGGTGTGCAATCCGTAGCCTTGACCCGGAGGGTGCGGATTGCGCACCGAAAAGGCTTGTAGATAGTGGCTCAAAAATTTGTTGCGCAAGTCATATTCAAGATATCCAAGTGAGGAGTTTTTCAGATGAAATTGAGAAAATTATTGGCAACACTTCCCGGCATTTCCTTTGATACTCAACATCCGGCCCTCGATGCCGAAGTCAAGGGTTTATCCACTAATTCCCACGCTTGTCAGGCGGGCGATTTATTTTTGGGAATGCCGGGAACTCGCGTAGATGGGGGAGATTTTTGGCCGAGCGCGATCGCCAGCGGTGCAATTGCCGCCATAATTTCCACCCAAGCCGCCGAGAAAACACCTTCCCAAGACGGGGATACCTTCGTCATCGCAGCAGCCGATATGACTCAAGTTTGCGGTCAAATAGCAACCGCATTTTACAGCAATCCAGCTAGCAAATTAAAACTTGTCGGCGTTACCGGTACCAACGGCAAAACTACAACAACTCATTTAATCGAGTTTTTGCTCAATCAAATGGAGTTGCCGGCGGCGATTTTCGGCACGCTTTATACTCGCTGGCCTGGCTTCCAACAAACTGCACTTTACACCACACCTTTTGCAGTTGATTTGCAAAAACAGCTAGCAGAAGCTGTGGCCGCCGGATGCAAACACGGTGTGATGGAAGTCAGTTCCCACGCTTTAGCGCAGCAGCGAGTTTTGGGGTGTACTTTTGAAGTTGCTGTGTTTACCAACTTGACTCAAGACCATCTCGATTATCATCGCGATATGGAGGATTATTTTGATGCAAAAGCCCTTTTGTTTAATCAAGAATATCTCAAAGGTCGGGCAGTAGTTAATATTGACGATCCTTACGGGCGGCGGATTGTTGAAACTCTTAATTCCGATCGAATTTGGAGTTACAGCACTAGCGACAAGACGGCTGATTTGTATGCGGATGATTTGCAGTACCAGCCCAATGGAGTTAAGGGAATGCTGCATACTCCCAAGGGCAAAATTGCTTTTGTTTTGCCTTTAGTAGGTCAGTTCAATTTATCAAATATGTTGGCTGCTGTCGGTGCTGTTTTGGAATTGGGTTTAGATTTGTCCGCAATTGTGGAGAATTTATCTCAGTTTTCGGGAGTTCCGGGACGGATGGAACGGGTGCAAATTAGTCCCGATCAAGATATTAGCGTGATTGTTGATTACGCGCACACTCCTGACAGTTTGGAGAACTTGTTGAAGGCGTCGCGGCCGTTTATTCCGGGTCAGATGATTTGTGTGTTTGGCTGCGGAGGCGATCGCGATCGCACGAAACGCCCGATCATGGGTAAAATCGTGGCAGAATTGGCTGACTTAGCTGTTGTTACTTCCGACAATCCGCGCACTGAAGAGCCAGACCGGATTTTGGAGGATGTTCTCGCAGGTATCCCCGCTGACGTAAAGCCGATCGTGATGTGCGATCGCGCCGCAGCAATTCGTACTGCGATTATCGACGCTAAACCGGGAGATGGCGTCCTGATTGCAGGAAAAGGACACGAAGATTATCAGATTTTGGGTACCGAAAAAGTCCATTTTGACGATCGAGAACAAGCGCGAGATGCCTTAAAAGCCCGAATGAATTAATTAGGTTAACGGTTAACGGTTAACGGTTAACGGTTAACCGTTAGCTGCTGGCTGGTTGTGAAAGTTCTTCTATTTTTGAGTATTTATACGATAGTAAAATCTGATTGGCACTATTATAATAGTAACGCAAAATATTTTACTAAAAAAATAACTATCCCTATGATACAACTAACGGGCTATCAAATTCTCGATCGCATTTATTCCGGCACTCGCACCCTAGTTTATCGCGGAATTCGCCTCTGGGACAAAAAACCAGTCATCGTCAAAGTCTTGCATAACAAGTATCCCAGCTTCAGCGAACTCGTGCAGTTTCGCAATCAATACACGATCGCCAAAAACCTAAATTTTCCTGGAATCATTAAAACCTACAGCTTGGAACCCTACCAGAATGGCTATGGGCTGATCGTGGAAGACTTCGGGGGAATTTCTTTGCAGGAATGGACGGGGAAAGGGAAAACCGTGCCATCTCTGCTTGAGTTTTTCCAAATTGCGATCGACACGAGCAATACATTAGATATACTCTACCGCCACCAGATAATTCACAAAGACATTAAACCCGCCAACATTCTGATTAATCCCGAGACTAAACAAGTCAAACTCATTGACTTTAGTATTGCATCTTTCCTGCCGCGAGAAACTCAAACTCTGATGAGTCCCAACGTGCTAGAAGGCACATTAGGCTATTTATCTCCCGAACAAACGGGAAGAATGAATCGCGGCATTGACTACCGTACAGATTTTTACTCTCTGGGTGTCACTTTTTACGAGTTGCTGACGGGAGAGTTGCCGTTTCAATCGAGCGATCCGATGGAATTGGTACACTCTCATCTTGCCAAACAACCGCCACAGTTAGGGAACCGGGAACTCACCGGGAAGCGGGAAAAAATTCCCCAGGTTCTCTCCGATATTGTCAGTAAATTGATGGCAAAAAATGCCGAAGACCGTTATCAAAGTGCATTAGGATTAAAGCACGACCTCGAAAAATGTCGGTCTCAGTGGCAAGAAACAGGAAACATCATTCTATTTGAATTGGGAGAACGAGATCTGAGCGATCGTTTTACCATTCCCGAAAAACTATATGGACGGGAAACAGAAGTAGAAACCTTACTCAATACCTTTGACTGCGTAGCCAATGGTTCATCAGAATTAATGCTAGTCGCCGGGTTTTCGGGGATTGGAAAAACCGCCGTTGTCAACGAAGTTCACAAACCGATTGTCCGCCAGCACGGCTATTTCATCAAAGGCAAATTCGACCAATTTAACCGCAATATTCCTTTCTCAGCATTTGTGCAAGCATTTCGCGATTTGATGGGGCAAATGTTGAGTGAAAGTGATGCCCAGTTGCAGACTTGGAAAAGGCAGATTTTGGAAGCTGTTGGTGAAAATGGACAAGTCATTATTGAAGTCATTCCCGAATTAGAACTGATTATTAGTCCTCAGCCGCCAGCGATGGAACTGTCGGGAATATCTGCTCAGAATCGCTTCAACTTACTCTTTCAAAAGTTTATCCAAGTTTTTACAACCCAAGAGCACCCGCTGGTGATGTTTTTGGACGATCTGCAATGGGCAGATTCGGCATCTCTCTATTTGATGCAAGTTTTGATGGCTGAATCAACAGCAGGCTATTTGTTACTGATAGGTGCTTATCGAGATAACGAAGTGTTTGCCGCTCACCCATTGATGCTGACTTTGGATGCGATCGCCCATAGCGGCGCAACTGTTAATACGATTACGTTGCAACCCCTGAGTGATACCAGCCTGAATCAGTTGGTTGCCAATACGCTGAATTGCTCCAGTGAATTAGCGCAACCACTCACGGATTTGGTATTTCAAAAAACACAAGGTAATCCCTTTTTTGCAACCCAATGTCTCAAGGCTCTGCATCAAGATCGGCTTATTAGCTTTGATACTCAATTAGGGCATTGGCAATGCGATATCGCAAAAGTGCGATCGGCCGCATTGACCGATGATGTCGTGGAATTCATGGCGTTGCAGTTACAGAAACTACCAAAAGCGACCCAAACTATCCTCCAACTAGCAGCTTGTATTGGCAACTCTTTTGATTTGTCTACTTTGGCGATCGTTTCAGAGCAAACAGAAGCCGAGGCTGCCACTCACCTATGGAAAGCTTTGCAAGAAGGGCTGATCCTACCTCAAAGTGAAGTTTATAAGTTTTATTTGGGAACAGTTCAGACAACCGATACTACTCATGAATCCCTAATATATCGATTTTTACACGATCGGATTCAGCAAGCTGCCTATTCCCTGATTCCAGAATCACAGAAAAAAGCCACACATTTAAAAATTGGTCAGCTTTTGTTGGCAAAAACACCTCAATTAATCCAGAAAGACCATATTTTTGATATTGTTAATCAACTCAATATGGGTGTTGAAATAATGACAGATGCAGAGCAATTAAATCATCTCGTCTCACTAAATCTACTGGCAGGAAAGAAAGCCAAAGCTGCGACAGCCTATGCAGATGCTGCCAGATATTTGAATATCAGTTGGGCGTTACTAGAATCTGATAGTTGGCAAACTCAGTACGATTTGACGCTGGCTGTTTATATCGCAACAGCAGAAGCAGAATACCTGAATGGCAATTTTTATCGGCTAGACATCCTAGCTAAAAATATTTTAACTCATGCTCAAGATTTGCTCGATCGGAGCAGTATCTATGAGCTACAAATTCAATCTTATCAGTCCCAAAGCATGATGACAAAAGCGATTGATACAGGTTTAGAAGCATTGGAAAAGTTGGGAATTAAGATCGATCCCAGCATCGGCGATCGCGCGATGCCAGAATTACCACGATTTGAAGATTTAGACAAGATTCCAGAAATGACCGATCCGCAGGAACTGGCGGCTTTGCGAATTCTTATGGCACTTTATCCTTCGATTTATATTGCCAGACCCGAGATGATTCGTCCCCTGATCTTAACGATGGTAAATTTTGTTACTGAAGGTGGACATTCTGGATTAGCGGCTTATGGGTATGTGCTCTATGGCACGATTCTCTGCGGAGTACAGGGAGGCATTGAGCAAGGATATTATGCAGGAAAATTAGCTTTGAAGTTGTTAGAAAAATTTCAGGCAACCGCACTCAAAGCCAAAGTTTATACCTTATTTAATGGCCATATCCGTTTTTGGAAGGAGCCAGCCAAAGCGACACTCAATGCTTATATAGAAGGATGCCAAAGCGGTTTAGAAATAGGGGATTTGGAGTGGGCTAGTTATAACTCCATGCACTACTGTAAAAATTTATTCTTGACTGGCGAGAGACTAGAAATAGTCGAGTATAAACAAGCCTCTTACCTAGAGTTGCTACTAAAAAATAAGCATGAGTTTGCCTTGTCCTACGCTAAGATTTGGGCGCAAACTACCTTGAACTTACAAGGCAAATCTTCTGATAATCTCCAATTGATTGGAGAACACTTTGATGAATTGCATTTTTTGCCTCTTTGGCAAAGTACCAACAATTATATGTCTCTGTTTGCCCTATATGTTACCAAAGCAAATATTTTCTATTTATTTAAGGAATATGCGAGTGCTTTAGATTGTACTGTGCTGGCTGGCGAACATATACAAGCTGCGATCGGATTGATTACGATCGGTGTTAATAACTTTTACCACTCATTGATTCTGCTTGCGCTCTACCCTCAAGCTGAACCCAGCCAGCAGGAACAATATATGCTGGCGATCGAGGAAAATCAAGCAAACCTCCGAGAATGGTCTGATTGTGCTCCGCAGAATTTTCTCCATAAGTATTTGTTGATTCAGGCAGAGCAAGCCCGAGTATTTGGGAATGTGCTTGAGGCTATAGAGTATTATGACCAAGCAATTCAAGGTGCAAAAGATACAGAATATCTTCAAGAAGAA
>JBDTEI010000530.1:0-5342 GCA_039922675.1 Microcoleus sp. | reverse complement strand
GCCGACAGTGGCATTATTTTTTTAAAATGGGATGATTATTTTATGGTTAGATGGATTTATAAAATAATATTAATTGCGCTCGGTTTGGTTGATAATTGTTTTGAGAAAGAGTGCGCTCCTTTTTGGGAAGCTTCGCTAACGACTAAAAACAAAAATTAACTAAGGGGCAACTATGGCACGTAAATGTTTCATCATTGAAATGGGGATGGGTATAGACCAGCACGGGCAGGAACCGACTGTGGCGGCGGCTAGGGCTGTACGAAATGCGATCGCCCATAATGCTCTGTTAGGTGTCTGGGAAGTAGCGGGTTTGACTGACCCGAATCAGATGATTGTTGAGGTTAAGGTGGCTGTTCCTTACCCGGAACAAGTGCGGCACGAGGAGGTTTTGGCGGTGTTGCCTTTTGGGAGCAAAACTCTGATTGTGGAGCAGGGCGGGATGATTGTGCCTGGAAGGGCGATCGCCTCTCTGAATGATAAAAATGATGAAATGTTAATCGCTGTGGCGGCTGTGACTGTTTTTGTGGACAATGAGGACTAATTTTGCCTGGGATTAGGGGAGAAAAGGCGAGGTTCTGACGCACCCTACAAATTCAGTGGTAGTCCGATCGCACTTTCAGGCGATCGGACGCTGTACGGCCTTTCCGAAACAAGTTGAGCAAACCCAACGCGCTCAAATTGTTGGGGCGATCGACCAAACCCTGATATAGTTGAGCCAAAGGTATGCCAGAGAGCGGTTGTTCTCTAACAAATTTCCCAAGCTGACATCAACTATGCTGCATCGAATTCTTGCCAAAAGTCGCTATCTAATGATAATTGCTGTACTCGGTTCTTTTATAGCCTCTGTAACGCTGTTGATCTACGGTGCCCTGGAAACGATCGCTACCATCGGCTACATTATCACTACAGGGCCGATTTCCAGCGAAAACTCTAAAACACTGATTCTGTCCTTTATCGAAGTTGTAGATTTGTTTCTGCTAGCCACAGTATTTTATATTACGGCACTTGGACTTTATGAGCTGTTTATTGACGAGCGGATTAAAGTACCCCACTGGCTGGAAATTCATACCATCGACGACCTCAAAACAAAACTCACCAGCGTGATAGTTGTCGTATTGAGCGTATTGTTTCTCGGCGAGGCAGTTAAGTGGAAGGGCGATCCGAACATCCTTCCCTTTGGAGTGAGTATCGCTGTAATAATCGCTGCGCTGACCTATTTTCTAAGTTCGCAGGTGAAAAAGCCGAAGTCAGATTCATAGCTGTGCGATCGGGGAAATAACCCGAATCCCGCGCCACTAGCAACGACAATTTAATGGATTTTTATTCATAAACAACTTCAATATTACATCTGTCTTAGGACTGATAAATATGCGGTGTCAAACTTGCTTTGAGAGAGAGGAAAGTAGTTGCCGCTCGTATATAAGATTGCAGTTGTGTTTAATAGTAGGAGTCAATTATGCCAGAACAACCATTTGACACATTGCCTTCAGAAGCACAAGAATTACCTCAAGGAGCGCAGAATGTTTTTCAAGCTGCTTTGGCGATCGCTACGGAAGATGGAATGAGCCAAGACGCTGCGACTCGCGTTGCTTGGAACAGTGTAAAATCTTAATATGTTCAAGGGGAAGGTGGCACTTGGCATCACAAGGGCGACGATACTAACCAAACTCGCTAATCTGTACAGTCTGGTGGCAATTAGTCATGAGTTATCAGTCATCAGTCATTAGTTCTATCGTGTCCGCTAAAATAACCTAGATCGGGTTTTATCGTTGGGACTTGAGTCCTCTATCGTCTGATGAGGAATAAATTCCCCACTACCAAGCAATGTGATTGAGGTTCGATCGTTCGGAATTTATTCCGCATTTTCCGAGGACTGAAGTCCTCACTACTAACGAATTTGATTGAGGTTGATAGCTATAGGATGCTGTGCTGTTTCCGATCCAAATCATGCTGTTTTGGAATTAATGCAGCGTAATTAATCTCGTGCTGCATATCCCATTGCAGTTCAGCTAAAACCAGCAAGCTAAATACCATAACAGCTCCCGTAAACAGGAAAGACCAACCGATTGTATAAGGCAAAATTAGAATTCCCAACAAGTGAAAAACACTTGCAGCTAATCGCGGGCGCGATCGCAATGCCAATCCCGTCCCCAAATACCCGATTCCGCTCATTCCCAACCACAGCGGACAGAGATTTGCCAACACTTTTCCCCAACCCAAAAAAATGCCCAAGTCAGTCAGCAGCAATCCCAATAACATCAGGATTACCCAACCGTAAAGCACCCAAGTCAAGCGTTCTCTTTTGACCCAAAAGTACGTCCAGCTTACTATCGCCACTGTACCTACGAGGCTGAGCGCCGATCACAAAGCTGCTTGCAGCATCCAACTCACAGGGAAAAATTGTGCCGTCCCAAACATGGGTATCAACAGCAACCCCCACATCAGGCAAGCTCGATCGAGGCCAGTATAAAATGTTGAGTAAGATCGTTTTTTTCCTAGGGGAAACTCAAAATGCCAAAGCCCTTCTAAATCCTGAACTTCAAGGTTAAGCTGTTGGCGGCGCAGAGACGGAACTGAACAATTTAAAAAACTTATATTTGACAAAGTTTAAATTCACGATTAGTTGCTTATGTCCTATCTCTACAGCAATCTGTAGAATTGCCATCAGTCAATTGGATTAATATGCGGGCTTTTTTTATAGCTCGAAAGTGATACTTATGGAATGGCAAAACCTCAAGCCGGAAGAGAGATTTAATAAGTTTATAAAATAGCTCTTGCGACGGATGGCTGCACTCTTATTTATTGGATACTTTGAAAATAGTAAACATTTTTACAGAATTTATGCTCACTTCATCCCATCCTCTCAAACAGGTATTCCACTGCCCGGAAGAATCGGATTTTTACTCGCACTGCTTGGAAAGTTTAGTGTTAAATGCCAGCAACAATTATCGACTTATAGTAGAGTTCGGCTCTGGAGAGGGAAGTCCAGTTATTAAGTCTTTGCTGAGAACCGATTTTGACGGAGAGATACAGGGATTTGAGCTAAATAATGTAGCTTGGAAAATTGCTCAGTCTCAAATTAAGGAATATCAACTGAGCGAACAATACACGGTTAATAATTGCTCTTTTTTTGATTCGCCTTTACACCAGTCGGCGGATTGTGTAATCTCAAATCCGCCTTATTTGCCTGCGGTGGATGACAATATTTATCAGCCGCTGTTGCACGGCGGGAGTGATGGTTCTACAATTGCTAAGAAACTTTTATCTTTGGACTGCGATCGAGTTTTGCTGATGGTTTCTAGCTATTCTAATCCTGTGGGTTTGATCGATTATGCTTTGGAGCTAGGCTACTCGGTGGCGAATTTTGAGATTGCACCTTTAAATTTTGGCTATTACAGTTCGGAGCCCAAGGTGAAAAGCGCGATCGCCAATCTGCGAAAACAGGGAATGGCTTTTTATTCGGAAAATATCTATCTGCTGGCTGGAGTTTTGTTTCAGAAACAGCAAAAGTCGCGCAGAGATTTGTCGATCGAGCTAATTCAGTTATTGACTGCTTTTTAAGATCGAGGCTTGGTAGGGTGCGCCAGTCTCTGACGCACCCGCGCGCGATCGCCCTTTAATTTTGTTCTGCGGCTTGGATCGATCGCACTACAGCCAACGCAGCCCGATCGCCGATCGACTTCTCCTGATCGTATCCCAACACCAATTCCCACGCCTCCTGCGGGTATCTGTCAACCAGCGGGATCGCCACCTCATCAAGCATCCAGCGCCCGTGACGCTCATCTTCGCGGATGTGTAGTTCCCAATAACCCATCGCAGCCTGCGAGAGGCTTAGACGCTGCGCCGCGGCTAGATAATTGCGGTAAGCAACGGGCCCCGCTACCTCAAAATACGTAAGTCCGCCGTTGTAGCGCAGAAAATGGCGCTTGCGTTCGGTAAGCAGGAAATTGTGGTTGATGCTGGCGAGCACTTCCCAGGGCACTAAATCGAAATACGCCTCCGGTTCCGTGCTCATTCCGAATTCTGCCAGCATTTGGGCAAAATAGGTCGAGTGTTTGCGGGCTAAGCGACCGCCGCCGTATTCTTCGATCAGCACCCGCGTCAGCGTTGACTGAATTTCGTTGCCGGCACCGCCGATGATGCGAGAAACGCGGCTAGCTTCCACTAAACCGTCGAAGGAGGCGATCGCCAGCAAGTGCTTGTATCCCCCTTCAGTCATCTGTTCTCGCAGGTAGCGATCGATTTCAGTGAGCTCTGGATCGACATCTGCGGCCGCGCGATCGCGCAGAGCTTGCTTGACATCCTCGATGTTTTGCAGCGCTGCAACGTCGATTTGCGCGGTTTCCCATTGCTGCCAGGGTGATTCGATGCGATCGCGAACTCCTCGCAAATAGTGCGATCGCTCGTTATTGTAGCGGCGCAAATCGTCGTACCAAAACAAGTTGAGGCGGTTGATGCGGTAAAGTACGCGCTGCAAGAAGCGGTGAGCGGCCTCGTCGGCGGAATCTTCCTGATAAGCCGATCCCAGGGCAAAGGCGATCGCGCTTTCAAAATCGCTAACAAGTAACGGTTTTGCCGCCACCGTCTTGTCTAAATCATCTACCTCTAGCAAATTGACAAATTGGCGATCGGCTGCTTCATAATTGGGGAGTGCCGGTTGATTTTTGGTAAGACTCGGCGACTCAGAAGAAGAAAGTATCTCTAGGGTGTTTTGCATGGAATCAAATTATGCTAACTCAGATTATTGTGCTACCTGCCAAAACAGCCAACCTTTGCAGATTGCCGAATATTCTGGCTGCTTATTTTCAAGATAGCGAATCAGTCAGCCGGATACACCTTTCTATTGATAGATATTTTTGACTTACCCTTGTTCTCGGCTCTTACTTTAACTAACTAATTACTTCTGACTGCCTCTGGGAGCGATCGAGTAATTGGGGCTAATATTTGAGCATCTTGTTTAGCAGGCACAGCTTCCCGCCACGCTGTGATGCCACCTGAGAGGAAAGCCAAATTCAGCCCAGTTTTTTGCAATTTTTGGTATGCTTTAACTGAGCGCGCTCCCCGTGCACAATAAAGTACAACAGTTGGCTGAGGTTGATTGGATGTGAAACTGGATCGAGCAATAGCTTGCACTTGCTTGACACCGAATCCAGCTTCAATGTCAGTTATCGGAACCAGCGGACTTTCACCGATGCGATCTTCCGCGTATTCTTCGGGCGATCGCACATCAATCAAAATCACCGGTTTCAACTTACCCTGCTGCAATTCGGCAACAGTTACTTTTTGGGCATTCAAACTTACGATAAAAGTAGGAACATCCATGTGATTAATTAAGGCAACTG
>JBDTEI010000529.1:0-3571 GCA_039922675.1 Microcoleus sp. | reverse complement strand
GGATCGATGTTTGTCATGTGGATATCGGAAGTGGTGACGGAACGAGGCATCGGGAACGGAGCGTCGCTGCTGATATTTATCAACATTGTGTCGGTTTTGCCGCGCTCTTTGGGACAAACTTTTCAGTTGGCTCAAAGTGGCGACACGCAAGTTGTCGGCCGCGTAGTCGTTCTGCTGCTGGTCTTTTTGGTGACGATTGTCGGGATTGTTTTTGTTCAGGAAGGTACTCGCCGCATTCCGATTATTTCTGCCCGCCGCCAAGTCGGCCGCAAGGTTTATCGGGAAAGCCGCAGCTATCTGCCCCTGCGCTTGAATCAAGGCGGAGTGATGCCGATTATTTTTGCATCTTCGGTGTTGATTGTGCCTTCTTTCCTCGCTCAGTCTCTCAATAGCCCGTTTTTGGTTCAGGTTGCTAATGTTTTGAGTCCTAACGGGCCTGCACCTTGGGCTTACGCGCTGTTCTATCTGACTTTGATTCTGTTCTTCAGCTATTTTTACGCTTCGTTGATTGTCAACCCCGTAGATATGTCTCAGAATTTGAAGAAAATGGGCGCCAGTATTCCTGGGATTCGTCCGGGCCAGAAAACCAGCGATTATGTGGAGAAGGTTTTGAACCGTTTGACTTTCTTGGGAGCGATATTTCTCGGTCTGGTAGCTATTGTACCAACGGCTGTAGAAAGCGCGATCGGCGTCCAAACTTTTAGAGGTTTTGGTGCAACTTCCCTACTAATTCTAGTGGGTGTGGCGATCGAAACTGCCAAGCAAATTCAAACTTACGTCATCTCCCAGCGATATGAAGGAATGGTGAAGTAATCGAAATGCAATTGATTTTTATGGGGCCTCCAGGGGCGGGAAAGGGAACTCAGGCTCAGCTCTTAGCGGCTCTCTGGAAAATACCCCACATTTCTACGGGTGACATCCTCCGCGCCTGCGTGGTGGCGAAAACTCCCTTGGGTGTTAAAGCTAAATCCTACATGGATGCTGGTGAGTTGGTTCCCGATGAGTTATTGATGGATATCGTCCAAGAACGCATGAATGAACCAGATGCTGGTGCAGGCTGGATTCTGGACGGCTTTCCTCGTACAGTTGCACAGGCAGCGTTTTTTGACAAACTGCTTTGTGATGTTGTTACTGGGGCTACGTCTGGTAAGGACTGCGCTCTGCGAGCTGTCAATTTGGACGTTCCTGACAATGTTTTGGTGACTCGCCTATTGTCGCGGGGTCGCCAGGATGACAATGAGGAGACGATCCGCCGCCGGTTGCAAGTTTATCGGGAGCAAACTGAGCCTTTAATTGAATTTTATAGCGCTCGGGAACAGTTAGTTGCGGTGGATGGCGATCGCGACATGGAAGTAGTGACCGCAGAGCTGCAACAAGCTCTTGCTGGAGACTCTTGAACCCTCTCAATACAGCTTGTTACTCACCAGCTTTTGCTAAGATATGTTAACTAGGAGCTTTTTGTGCTATCAGGTTTTGTGAGGGTTGCGAGAAACAGGATTGAACTCGATACTCATTGCCACAACTTTACTCAAGTAAAGCTGAAGCGAGCGGTTAATTGAGTCAAGAAGTCGATCGAGTCCCCCGAATTATTGCCCCCGTTTCCCTTCGATCCCTACTTTGTAAATAGGTTTTGCAGCAAACGTCGGGACACTCCTAGTTAATCAAATGTAGAGTTGAGGTAAATACCAAATTGTCTAAGCAAGATTTAATTGAAATGGAAGGGACAGTGACGGAATCCCTGCCGAATGCGATGTTTCGCGTTGATCTAGATAATGGATTTAACGTGCTAGCTCACATTTCCGGCAAGATCCGCCGCAACTACATCAAAATTCTGCCAGGCGATCGCGTCAAAGTTGAATTAACTCCCTACGACTTGACCAAAGGCAGGATTACTTATCGCCTTCGGAAAAAATAGGCTTAGATAAAACTTTCTAAAAACTAATTCTAAGTTTAATTAGAGAGAATTTGGTAAAAAGCGTCAAATTTATGCTATAATGCTACGTTTGTAGTGTTGCCGAGAAGGGCGTCAACAACCCAGCGGCGTACCGGGTTAAGTCATTGCTACGCCGTAAAACGATCGCTCGCCAAGATTCTGGCACAGGCGAACTTTGACCCAGCAATGGGAGTGGGTGCAAGCGGGCTCCTTCATAAAACAACCCGCACTTTATACAATTTAATCGAGGAGAGGCCTACACCTTGCCCAGCCTCTCCTCCCACCGCTCTACGGGCAGTCCCAACGTGCTGGCTCTTTGGTAGAGCGGGGTTCTCCAGGCAGGAAGAAAGATGAAAGTTCGAGCATCTGTCAAAAAAATTTGTGAGAAATGTCGCGTCATCCGCCGTCGCGGTCGAGTGATGGTGATATGTACTAACCCGAAACACAAACAGCGCCAAGGTTAGAACACAGGAAGATTGGGCACTGCACGCAGGTGCCGCCTAATTCAACATTGTAGCCAAACAGGAAAACTAGGGAGACAAAAAGTGTGGCACGGATTGCCGGGGTAGACCTTCCACGCGATAAGCGCGTCGAAATAGGTCTGACATACATTTACGGAATAGGCCTGTCGCGGGCCCAAGAAATCATCGCTGCAACAGGCGTAAATCCTGACATTCGCGTCAAGGATTTAACAGAAGCCGACGTGACGGCTCTGCGGGCTCATGTAGAAAGCACCTACCAAATCGAAGGAGACCTCCGGCGCTGGGAGTCAATGAACATCAAGCGCCTGATGGATATCGGGACTTACCGCGGTCGGCGTCACCGTTTGGGTCTGCCGGTGCGGGGTCAACGAACCCGTACCAACGCCAGAACCCGTCGCGGCGTCCGCCGTACAGTGGCGGGCAAGAAAAAGGCACCTTCCAAGAAGTAACATCTTTTTGGGAAAAATACGCTGGGGGCTGCTGGCTCCTAGCGCTTCGGGACATTAGTTGAGAGAAACGTTAAAGAGACTAATATGGCGCGACAACAAACAGGCAAGAAATCTGGTGCAAAAAAGCAGAAACGGAATGTACCCAATGGGGTAGGCTACATCCAGTCTACCTTTAACAACACGATTGTGACTATTACCGACCTTAATGGCGAAGTAATATCCTGGGCATCAGCAGGTTCCAGCGGTTTCAAAGGAGCTAAAAAGGGTACTCCCTTTGCAGCTCAAACAGCAGCAGAAAGTGCAGCTCGCAGAGCCAATGACCAGGGAATGCGCCAAATAGAAGTAATGGTAAGCGGGCCCGGAGCAGGTCGAGAAACTGCTATTCGGGCCTTGCAAGGGGCAGGACTGGAAATTACCCTAATTAGAGATGTTACCCCAATTCCTCACAACGGCTGTCGCCCTCCCAAGCGGCGTAGAGTCTAAAACGATTTGAGATTTTAGATTTTAGATTTTGGATATTGGCTAACTGCTTAAAGTCAAAAAATAATGGTTCTAACTGTTGCCCCGTCCATCCAAAATCCGAAATCCGTTCAGGGGTATGCTCTGCAATCTAAAATCCAAAATCAAAAATCCAAAGTGGAAAAGGGAGGTCACTCCGTGGCGCAGTTTCAAATTGAATGTATAGAGTCTAACACTGACAAAGACCG